>NZ_JAMQKA010000005.1:0-224487 GCF_031569985.1 Aliifodinibius sp. S!AR15-10
TCATCTGGAGATCACTTCACTCGAAACAACCCGAAACCGAATTTTTACTATTGCTGAAATTCACGAGATACTCTATCAGCAGCAAAGCCTAAAAAAAATTCCGTTCCATGAGTTTGTCAAACGACTGATTGGTATTTTATCCTCCAATAAGGATCAGAATGGCCACCCTAAAGTCAAACTTCAACTTAATTCATTGGACCTTAATATTAACCAGGCGGTACCGCTGGGCTTAATGCTCAACGAAATATTATCGCGACTAAGAAATGGGAATGGAAACAGCTTGTGTAAAAGTGTGCAACTTTCTTTGGATGTTGTTAGATCAAAAGAGATAAACGTCAACTTCGATATTCAGCACCTCAATCCTAAAATAAAGAAGCAAATCACGCAACCGGCTAACTACCTTCCAGCGACCTTGATTAAAGTTCTCTGTTCTCAACTAAAAGCAGAATTTGTTCACAAAAAGAATAATGGTATCGATTCATTCAATATTTATTTTACGAAGGAGGAGAAACTTGGGTCGGCCAGTAATATTTGATTCGTGAATTATTACCAAAATCGGTCGGTTTGCAATGTTATTTAAAAACTTTCAATAGACAAAGTGTGTCGTGAGATGAATTCATAAAGAAAGAGCCAATTAACCCTACCGAATGGACGATCGAATCAAGAAAAGTGAGAAAAAGACTTTTGGAGGCCATATATAGGTTATGGGTTCCTCAATTTATTATCTGGGCATAATCGAAAAAATCACCAGATGATTACAACTCCATTTAGTTCGATGATTTAGGCTGTGCAGATCTTTTGTTTGTTTCTTCCCTAGATAGTACTTACTATTTTAAATAGCGTAAAAGGGCGCATCCAGTCCGCGGAAAGGACAGAAGTCCACCTTAAAGAATTTGTTGTAAGTCTACGAACTTACTTTCTGCCTGTATGTGCGGACAACGGGCGTAACGGAAGGAGTTCGTCATGCCATCTAAATCATTACCATCCAGGCCGAGCTTGGATCATCTCAAACACCAGGCGAAGGATTTGCTCAAAGGCTGGAAAGCGGGAAAACCTGAATCGCTTGCCCGGATTCGGGAATTTCACCCTGAATTCTCAGACAAAAGCGAGTACGAAGCCCGGCACACCCGGTTCTTACTTAGTGATGCACAACTAGTGATAGCGCGTGAATACGGATTCAAGAGCTGGTCGAAGCTGAAGACACACATCAAACAACCGGGCTCTCAAAATCAAGCCTGGTACCGGACCATATATAAAAGGCTGAAGTCGCTGGGGGTTCGTATGATTGCTATACCCGTGCTCAAAGATTTTCGTCAGGCATTTGAATCAAGGGACGCATCGGCGGTTCGGAAACTACTTCAGCAGCATCCCATTATGCGTAGAATAATTGATGAGCCGCTCTTCCCGTTCGCCTCACCGGCGCTCGTATACTTTGCCGGGCAGAATGACCTCGCACTGGTAGAGGTGTTACTTGAATTCGGCGCCGACCCGAACCGACGCAGCGATTGGTGGGCGGGAGGCTGGCATGCTCTGCACTCCGCCGAGGGTACCGTAGCCGAACATCTGCTCGAAGCCGGTGCCGAGCCGGATGCCTGTGCGGCCGCTCATTTAGATCGGCCTGATTTGCTTCGCGACATGTTGGATGAGGATCCGTCGCGTATCCATGAACGCGGCGGCGACGGACAGACGCCCCTGCATTTTGCCCGCTCGCGTGATGTGGTGGATTTGCTGCTTGACTGGGGAGCCGACCCGAATATACGGGACCTCGACCACCGTAGCACCCCGGCACAATGGATGCTTAAAGCCAAGCGCGGGGCGGGGCGTTACGAGCTGGCTGCCTATCTCGTTGAACGAGGTGCCTCAATCGACATTTTCCTTGCCGCAGCGCTCGGCCTGACGGAAAGGCTTCGCGAATTGCTTCAGGACGCCCCAACTCTTCTTGAACTTCGAACCGGCCGGGGTGAATACGGAGAAAAGCCGCCAATCAGTTTCCATATTTATACCTGGACCATCGGCCAACACCTTTCGCCGCTTCAGGTCGCTGCACAATTCGAACAGCATGAGGCGTTCGAAGTGCTGCAAACTTTTGCGAATCCCAAAGACCATTTCTTGGCTGCATGTGCCCAAGGGGATGAGTCTGAAGCGAAGCAGCTTCTTAGTGAGCATCCAGGGCTTTTCGATGAACTGACAAAGGAAGATCGACGCGCTCTGCCGGATGCAGGCTGGGCCGCCAACGCCGCCGCGGTTGGACTCATGCTTGAACTCGGATTCGAGCCAACCACTCCTGGCCAGGATGGGGGAACGGTGCTTCACTGTGCGGCATGGATGGGGGATGCTCAGAGCGTCCGGATTGCATTGCGTTATCCGGAAGTTCGTGCGCTGGTCAACCAACCGGACTCCACCCATGATAGTACGCCGATCGGCTGGTGTTGCCACGGTGCCTGCCATAACGGAAACCCCGAGGGTGACTACCCGGCTGTTGCGCGATTGCTTCTGGAGGCGGGGGCAAAGCCTGAGAGTAACCTGGAAGGTGTGCCTGAAGATGTGCTCTTTGTGATCCGAGAATACGAAGAAAACCGGCGGAACCCATAACGACTTGGCGCTTAAGGTGCGTACGAATTAGTGTTAATTTTATTTCCAGTTTATGAGTTGGCACCGGGAAATCAAAACCGGAAGCTAGGGCGGGGCACGTCCGTTGAAGCGCCTTGTTATGGCTCGAAATCACCAATGAAATTCAGAAAAGTCTTGCCTAATTCAGTAATCTCAAGTGGTCTAACTTTAGATCCTGACGATTCAAGAATATCCTTTTTGGATGCAAATTCCGGGTATTCTTCAAGATCCCCAGTTTGAATCAAAAACCGAGAGTTGAGATCTTCAATTATAGATCTAAAAACCAGTCTTTCTATTTCAAGTTTTGAAACTAAAATGAATTGACTGTATAGTTTTCCCAGTTCTTCTATCTTGGAAAATTGTCCCGAATATTTCTCAAGGTTGGCTAATACCGTAATATGTGTAACACTCAATTCATCTACGAAATGAAGGAACTGATACATTTTGTCAAAATTTACTGCATCAGGGTTCCCTACATTAATCAGGGCATTCTTTAAAGCTAGGATTTTTTCTTCTTGGTGGTTATGAACTGCAATTGATGTGGCGTTAAGAAGTGCAGAAACAAATTTCGGATCATTAGCAACTTCTTCAGGTGACCGGTGGTATTTTTTATTTATTTCATCTAAAACAGCTATTATTTCATTTCGCCAGTTCTCTTTCCTTTTTTCAATTGGATTTAAAAAAAGATCTCCTAGTTCTGCAATCAATCCTCCTGCGAAGGGTATTCCCGCAGCTGCTCCTTTGAGTGCAGCAACAATTATTTCTTCTTTATTTGGCATATTGTTTTACTAAAAATCCCATAAGTTGCAGGCGCCGGATGTCGAGTTAATTACAAAATGAAAGATTAACTAATAAATGGAAGGGAGGCAAGGCAACGGCGAGGTGCATCCCCTTAATGCGCTTGATAGCCACATTTTTTGAGCGTTAGGCTTCTATAGTCCCTAATTGTGTTCCAAATTCAGTCTCAAGATTATTTTTAATCTTTGGAATTTGCTTTTCGACGATATCTGAAGCTTCATCCGAAATTTTTAATGCATACTGACTATCGACATTATATCGGTCTTTAAATGTACTCAAACGCAAACTTTCTGAATATTTTTCAACCAATTCATCAATCAACTGACAAGTTTCTCCGGTCAACATGATCCGCTTTTTATCAAAGTATATTTTGAACCTTTGATAGCTTTCAGCTGCTTCAGACATCTCTCTTTTTCTGCGATCTTTATATTTTTCACCAGTACTTGGTTTCAAGAAAGCAGTTAACTCTTTAATACTTTGATCTAATTGGACTAGTCGGCTATATATTTCTGACATAACTTCAAGCCTTTTTTCATGCACTCGAGAGTGTTTTAGATAATCAATTTGAAGCTGCTTTCTGTGACTTTCTAGTTCAAAATCTAACTTTTGCTGGTGCTCAGATGAGATTCTATCAAGTTCTGTTTTAAAAGAAACCAGCCTTTTATCAATTAAATGATTACCAATTGAACGTAATAACCAAGCAATAGCAGCTATTACAATCGAAAAAATTCCAAGATCTTTAAGTAGTTGTGTTATGTCCATAGAAGAATTAATGTGGCTAACGACCTTGCGCATAAGGTGCGCACGAAAAAATGTTGATTAGTTAAATAATGAACGGAAAGCTAAAAAGCCAGAAAGCGGCGGTAAAGGGCGAGGTGCCCCCTTAAAGGCGGGTTATATGGCGATATTAGACATCACTTATTCATTATTGAGCTCTTCTGCCAAGCCGATGAGAAGCCCTTCCGTTCCGCGAATGTAGCAGAGCCTATACGAGTCCTCATACTGAACCACTTCGCCAACAAGCTGAGCGCCATGTTTGCTTAACCTAGATACCATCTCATCAATGTTTTCAACAGTAAACATGACGCGAAGGTAGCCGAGAGCATTCACAGGGGCCGTACGGTGATCTGAAATAGTAGGCGGAGTGAGAAATCGCGAAAGTTCTAACCGGCTGTGGCTATCGGGGGTAACCATCATGGCAATCTCTACGCATTGAGAGCCCAGTCCCGTGACGCGACCTGCCCATTCACCTTCGACAGTAGTTCGCCCTTCGAGGATCAGGCCAATCTCTGCGAAGAAAGAGATTGCGTCATCGAGGGATTCTACAACGATGCTGACATTGTCCATTCTTAGTAACTTGTTTTTTGCCATAGTTTTATCTCCTAATGTGTTCAAAGTTATTATCCCATATAAAGTTTTGCTGAATTAGTTGCATTACGCTGTCATAACGCCAATGTAATTCGTGTTATCATTGCATCAAAAGAAATTGAACATCTTTAATTATACTGATTAGATGGACTATTCGCTTGGTGGAAATGCGACATTGCCAAAGGGCAATTAAGACAATAACTTTTATTAATGAGCAGAATTGCAAAGCCATATAACGACATTGCACTTAAGGGGCAGGCGCCGGAGTGTCGAGTTAATTACAAAATTAAAGGTTAACCAATTAACGGGAGGCGGGCAAGAATGGGGCGAGGGGCGTCCCGACGATCCTTATAGAATAGGACGTGAAAGTTGGAGCATACTATCGATGTTATTCATCTTGGTATAATCCTGCATTATGAGTCCCTTCTCAAGAAGCTGCAGATCTGCCGGATGTTGCAGCAGATGAACCCACAGATCTTGCGCTTCTTGTTTCGTTAGCTCTTCTTTCAAGTAATAGCCTATTTGTTTGACGATAGTCATAAATCACTTCTAGCTGCATAATTTGCCTAATAGATCCTTCGTAATTGGAAAATGGTAGGATGTCCCAATTAAATATCATCCCTGTCACAGCTCTCTATCCACTATCTTGCTATATTAATAGCAGAACATAATGATGAATGTGAAAAGGGAGAACGTTATGGCATATCAATGTAAACAGATTTCGGATTCCGTATATCGTGGTTCGGTATATATTTTCTCTTTAATCCTGGTTTTTTTGGCCTTCATTTGCTTAAGCCCGGTACAGGGCCAAATAAGTAGCTTGAAAATCGGTGATCGGATCAAGATTACAGTACCGTCGATGAGTAAATGGCCTATTGTTGGAAAGGTTGATACCATCTCAAACTCTACACTCCGGTTATATTCTGACAAAAAAAATCTGGTAATCCCATTATCAGCTATTGACAAAATGAAGGTGAGTCACGGAAAAAGAAAGGCGAGACCAGAAGGAGCGATTCTGGGGACTGCAGCAGGTCTTTTTATAAGTCTGCAGTTTACCAAAAGCTATAAGGATTGCCAGGGATTGAGCTGTATTGGACGGCTCTATAATTATTTAATCGTTCCTGGAGGTATATTTGGTGGAGCAGCTGCAGGTGTTCTTGTTGGATCCCTTTTCGAAGTCGAAATTTGGAAACCCATACGATTAAAAGCAGACTTGACTGTCACAAATAATAATTATCGCACTAACACCTTTCCCTCTCTAAGTATCAAGTGGACGATGTGAGGGCGACCGGTATTTTCACCTGGTTTACGACGCTGATAAGTTTGATGATCAGATGCTTTTCGATGAGATGGACATTGATGTGAAGATCCGAAAAGATAGGTGTTAAAAAATAAAATAACTCATTTAAAAACAGAAAAACTGGCTACTATCGAATCATCATTTTTTACAATTTTGGGATCCAGTATACCCTTTGCATCGTATTTACCTAAAATATCCAGTAATTCGTCTATAAAAACCGAATAGTCTAATTCTTCCTGTACATAATAATTGAGCTGATCATCAGCCTTTAATTCATATCGTTCAAACTGTCCTCTATATTCACTTATTGAAACTCTGCGGGGCGTTCTTTCAAGTGTGATGTCAGCAATTATTTGTAAATCACTTGTGTTATGAACGTGAGATTTTAATACAACGAAGCCGTTCTGGGTTATAGGCTCATAATTAATTACTTGACTACGAGTACCTACCTTTTCCTCCAGGGAAATAGTTGATTTATCCTGCTTTACAGAATTAACCAAGGAGCGAAACCTTTTGACTGCTGAACCAACCCTTCTTCTGTAATCATCATAATTATTTACAGTAAAATAATTGTAATTTCCCGAGCTGAACAAAGATCCCTTTATCATGCTCTTATCTACGACATTTTCATCATCACTAGCCGTCAAATTAAAATCAATAACGCCCCCGTAGTCATTAACTACAGAAAAAGAATATTCCTTATTACTTATCCAAATACTGGTTCCTGGCTCAACTGTCCTTCCGGAAGGTGTTTTAAATGGAACAGTTGTCCTTGTGTCTTTTATTGAGTCTACCTGGAGTAATGTGGCTAAGTTATCAATGAAATCTCTCGTTTCTGTGAGTGATAACCTGATGCTTGTTTTAGGATCCTTATAAATATCAACCGGCGTAGACAAGCTAAGTATGCTTCCATAGACGGTCCCCCATGATGCCTCTTTTTTTGTAAACTTCATTTTCATTAATGTTTGGCCATAATCATACAGAGTGATTTCGCCTAAATTATGTTCGAGTAGGAGTCCATTATTTATTGCTAGGGTGTCGGGATTTTGGTATTCGTTTTGTCCCCAACTACTGGATGCAGAAAAAAATAAAATTGTTAATACAAATAAGAGCGTACGCATTGTCTCCCTTAAACCAACATTCGAATTTATATTAAAATAAAATAACCCCGACCGTTTTCAAACGACCATGGCTAACTATACAAAGTTATATTACACTCTATAGATACTTTTCAGAGCAAATCCTTACAAAGGAATTTGAATTGGACGGCAGGACAGGCGTGTATGTGGCAATTTAGTAGAAAGTGGATTTCCCTCTATATAATGGAAATGGTGGCGTCCAGGCGTCCAAGAGGAGAACTGGTCTTTGCGATCAAGACCAGATATGTTGAAATTGCTAAAATATGGTACGGACAAATTTCTTTCTCAAAGAGAGAATGTAAAAACAGGAGTTATCATGGCATACTACCTGGTAAAAGCCCGACCTAAAAAAGAAGGTTTGGATGAGCTTTTCGAGCAGTTGGAAAAGGATGCTTTTCTGGATCTGCGACCGTTTGGAAAGGCACTAACGCATGGGCTACGAAATGCTCGTCTGCGCCAAACTGGTATTGCTGTTTGGGAAGAGGAGGATTATTGCAGCCCTCCTCTGGCCGAAGAACGAGCTGCTGTGCTCGATGATTATTTCGAGGAGATTGAGGTCGAAAAAGTTCAAGAAGGAGAAGGATGGCACCAGATCCAGAACCTGCCAAAGTTATTCCCCACGCTGGCTGATACATGACCGGTCTACTTCAGTTTAGTCTCTCCGTGATCGATAGACCTGGCTTCTCCTTCCCACGTCCGTTTTAAAGGTACCCATCGGTTGAGTCTAGGTTTGATTTTTTTGTAAGGTTAGGTGACGTAGAATGCCCCGGCCGAGAGCTTCTTTAAAACTTTTAAAGCAGAACTACCGATAGAACCTAAGCAGTATGGGTACCAAAGATTGCGAGGAGAAATCTTCCAATTTATTGAGATCTGGTATTACCGCCAGCGCTTGCATTCTACGCTGGACTACCGCCACACCGGCGGAAATGCAAGAGTATTTAACCCAACAACAAGAACGGGCTGCATGATCTGGCTTATCTTACTGTCCATTTTTTAGCAATTCCACATCACCAATATTACTACTATTTAATTCTAAATAGTAGTAATATTTATATGGGACTGCTCTAAAATAAATGAGGGCGCGTATGAAAAAAGATAGAAATCATAGCGAGAGTTTTGAGAGGATGCGCGACCTGGTAACACAAAAAGACTGGAGCCAAACGCCCCTTGGCCCTAAGGAGGAATGGCCACAAAGTCTCAAGACCTTGGTAGAATTACTGCTGGATCACCCATTCCCATCCATATTAGTCTGGGGACCAGATCTTATCCAGATTTATAATGATGGTTATCGTATGATCGCTGCCAATAAGCATCCCGAGTCGTTGGGTCAACCCACGCAGAAGTGCTGGCCGGAGGTCTGGCATATCAACCAGCCGATCTATGAAAAAGTGTTCAATGAGGGCAACTCGATATTGCTGGAAGATCAACTCTTTCCGATTCACAGCCATGAATATAAGGAGGATGCATACTTTACCCTCTCGTATAGTCCGGCACGCAATGATATGGGAGATGTTACTGGTGTTTTCCTGACGATATTTGAGACCACTGAACACAGGGAAGCAGAACAGAAACTCCGCGAGAGCGAGTCTCGATTGGACGCTTTTGTGACAGCAACCTCAGAAGTTGTCTATCGCATGAGTCCCGACTGGTCTGAGATGTACTACTTAAATGGCCGGGAGTTCATCGTTGACACTGAGGAGCCCCGCAAAACGTGGCTAGAGGAATACATACCTGAGGATGAGCAGCCTCGTGTGATGGAAGAAATCGACAAAGCCATCAAAACGAAAAGTATGTTCAACCTCGAACACCAAGTGGTGCAGGTGGATGGAACCCTGGGGTGGACCTATTCTCGTGCAATACCCATTCTCGACAGAGAAGGTGAAATAAAGGAGTGGTTCGGTACCGCGACTGATATTACCCAACGCAAACAGCGAGAGGTAGACCTTCGCGAAACCAAGGGAAAACTGCAGATGGCACAAGATACTGCCCAATTGGGATATTGGGAGCTGGATTTGGATACAAACGACTTTTCCTGTTCTTCTATTTGTAACGCTCATTTCGGTCGTGCACCCGAGGAATCCCTAACATATGAGGATATATTACAGTCCATTCATCCCGATGATTGGGATATCAAGAAGCAAATTATGCAGAATGCGTTGGAGACAGGAGAAGAGTATGAGGTAGAATACCGCATTTTCTGGCCTGATGATACCCAGCGATGGATCTACACCCGCGCCCGTCCCTTGGGTGAAGCCAAGCTTTCCGGTGTAACTCTTGATATTACCGAACACAAGAAAATTGAGCAGGAGTTGGAACGTCATATCAGGGCAGTTCAGACCTCTCGGATAAAGTTGCGATCACTGGTCAATGAATTGAACAAAGCCGAAGAAAATCAACGCTATATATTGGCTTGTGAACTGCATGACAACTTGGGACAAATATTAGACTTGTGCAAAATAAAATTCGATGTGTTGATGAAAGACAATCCGCAACATATTCCGACTGCTGTTCATGAAATAAGAGATCTCATCAACGAAGCCATTAGTTGCACACGGAGATTGGTGAATGACCTGAAGCCGACTCCTACAGAGAAAAAAGAAGAGTTGGATTCGGCACTAAAATGGGTGGCCGGAAAAATGGAAAGGCACGGTCTTGTGGTGAATATCGAAAATGGCGATACGCACAAAGCTTTAGACCAAAGAAGCCTAAATACGCTCGTACAAGCTGTACAGGAGCTGCTTTTTAATGTAGTGAAACATGCCGATACGGATCAGGCCTGGCTTACCGTTAATTATCCCAACAATTTTGTGCAAATTAAAGTTAAGGATGAAGGTAAAGGATTTGATCCAAAGCAATATATGGAATCAGACGGACAAGACGGCTTCGGCCTGTTTAATGTTCGACGACGAATTGACCTGCTGGGCGGTACCGTTACTATTGAGTCGGAACCCGGGGAAGGTACTACGGCCATAGTACAAATTCCGTTAAAGGAAACAGATACGTCTGATGGGACTTCGAAATCACAAAAATCAACAAGAAAGGCCGACCCGACTTCATCCTTAACTCCCGCTGTGATAAGCGTCTTGGTGGTTGATGACCATCAGATGATGCGCGAGGGGATAGCTGGAATTATTAACACGGAAAACGATATGTATGTTGTCGATGAGGCGTCAACGGGTGAGAAGGCTATCAGTCTGGTTGGTCAAGTGCAACCGGATGTCGTTATAATGGATATTAACTTGCCTGGTATAAACGGTATTGAGGCAACCCAAAAGATTAAGGACGACTATCCGAATACCAAAGTTATCGGCATATCATTTCTTAACGATCAGGAATTGATTAATAACGTACTTAACGCCGGTGCTTCCGATTTCATCGGCAAGGATGAAACATTGCAAAGCATTTGCCAAGCCATCCGTGATGCAGTCAGCTAATTTTTTATACTGTTAAACATTGTTAGACCATAACAGTAATCCTGGTCAACTATAGGTCGAAGCTAAGATGCAACACTTTTCTACTCTTGTTGGGATAACTACTTTTACAGTTAACAATAAGAGTAGGTTTTTATACTTCCCTTTTCTGTCTCGGTGTCGGCCAGCTGGACCAACGGGTGCCCGGGGGTCGATAAAACTTTTTGGGTAGATTCTTCCATAATCTAGGGGATTTTACCGTTAACTTATCTACAAAATGAGCCTTTTATCCACACTAAATCACGGTTTTTGGAGTTTTTAAGGAGCGACTAATTATTCGGACGCCACTGGGGATTCTATAGATCAGGGGGAGGGGCTTTACCAGGCTTCCATTTTTTTAGATTAAAATGAAGTCGATGGGCGTGGTCACTATTGTTAGGGGCAAATTTCTGAATGACTTCTAGATTTTCTTTGCTTTCGATTTATAAATCTAAATAGGTGTAGTAGTATCAGAGGGATTTGAATACTTTGCGAATTATTTATGACTACTGTGAACCCACTAATGTACCAACTTTGAGTATCACTGGTGCTGACTTTTGCTATTTTATCCGTGTACACAGCCGCCAAGAGTCCCGGGGCCACCCATCTTTGTGGGGACCCAGCCGCGATCAACGGTATTGACATATACATTAATATCGTGTCAAAGAATAAATTCGTTTCTTTTACTAAAGTCGAAACGAGTAATTTAAACTGATATTCCATAGAGGGTCATCATTTTCAATCTCGCTATCAATAACTTTGTTGATGGTGGTTGAGAATGTAAATGGAATATCTATCATACCCAGAGCAATACTTGAGGCCACATAAAAACCGTCGATCTCATCAATTTTTAAGTAATAGACCTGTGGCCTTAGATTCATGTACAGATCATTAAAAAGAGAGATATTTGGAATACTGCTGTACAGGCTCAGATAGTGCGTTTGGTCCGGCACGGATGATTCAAAACCGTGTCCGCCCAAATAATAGAACCCAACATCAAAATTTTCGGTAACGGAATAACTTGTATTCAAATCACCGGCTAAAAATCGTCGTGCCTCAATAATTTCTTCGTATTGGTTGGTCTCATCGATCAGAGCAGGTACGGTTCGAAATGAATAGGCAGGATGGGCACCTATTCTAAATGAAAATTTATCGTGGTTTACGATATCATACCGAAACCAAAACAGGAAAGACCACGGTTTGCCTTCCAGTGAGAATCTTAGTTCCGGTTCGAATCGAAATCTTTTTCCAATTGACAAATTAAAAATTGCCGCCGGCTCACCAAGAGCCAGTGATGGCACAGTGGAAATTCCCTCATTCATTACACTTATGCTACCCGAGACATCCAGTTTTTCGTTAGAATTTCCCTGTGATAAACCCGGATATGCAAGGATATTAAAAACAATCAACAGGATGGAGGTTTTAAATAACCTTGAATGTGTCATATGTCTGATTGTACGTTCAAAGGCAGTGTTTGATCTTTTTATTACTGATAAGGCTTTTAAATTAAATTTTTCGACTTGATCAGAAATGTTAACTGCCATCGGCCCTCTCATACTCTTTCTCCGTTACCGGACCCGACCAGCTTGTTCTGCCTTCATCTAAATCGGGTACAATAGCCGTGTGCGTCATTGATTGTTCGGGAGAGCCACCATGCCAGTGGGGGACATTTGCCGGCGCTTTGATCACGTCGCCCTCACGGATGACCTGTATTGGTTTTCCTTCCTCTTGATAATATCCAACACCTTCCGTTACGATGAGAATCTGTCCGCCTGCATGGCTGTGCCAATTGGTTCTTGCCTTAGGCTCAAACATTACTTTACCTGCTACGGTATTTAGGTTGTCACCCGGTTCTACGATCATATTGACCCACACGGTTCCGGTAAAATTGCCAACCAGAAACCTCGTTTCCTTTCGGCAGGATAGTGGACATATTATAATGTTCATCACTTTCAGTTTGAGCCATTACCTGGAGTGCAGGCATCAGCAAAAAAGCGATCACTAACATTGAAGTCGTTTGTTGTATAAAATTCATATTTGATAATGTTTTATTTGATGATTTTTGAGATAGTAGATTTGCCGGGTTTTTAAAGCCTATTCAGACCTGTTGTCCAGTACGTTATCCAATACGGATTGAGCTGTTGCAGCTTTTTCTTCACCTAACGTGGTTTCAATGATATCCACAAAATGCTGCAATTGGCCGGGGGTTAATCCGACATTCAGGGAGATGTTCATATGCCCGCCGAGCATCGGTTCCACGCCATCAAGGCTGCTGAGTATGGAAATGACCACCAACTCTCGTTGGGCGTAGGTTAACACATCACGTTCAAACAGATCCGCAAACAGGTGTTCTTTTAGGAATCTGTCAATGGCGGGAGCAAAAGCTCCGTAGCCCGAATCCGGATTACCCCAATTTGAACCGGTCAGCTCGTACAGGGTTTCCACTCCCCGTTCGTATTTGCTTCGTTCATCATTGATTGGAGATGCTTCCGGGCCCTGTTCATCCTGGATGCCGTCAGCCTCACGCTCATCCAGGACCTCCATAAAGGTATTAAGCCCGCGAATACTGCGGGGGAATCCGGCGTATGCATACAGATGAACCATCGATTCTTTGATCTCATTGACCGTCAGGCCGGCATCCAATCCGTTATGCAGTGCAGGTTTTAAGCTTTGAAGGTCACCGATGGCCGTGTAGGCTGCAATCGGGATTAATCCTTTTTGTTTTTCAGTCAACGCCTGGTTGTTACCCGGGTTACCTAGTGCCATAAGGTTAACAGAATAACAGCTTATGGCTAGAACTAATACGATGAACCTTTGCATTGTGATTTTCCAACTTAAAGAGTTACAGATTAATTTCTATAGGACAGGCAGTTCAGCAAGATAACGAGGATCAGTCATCGCCTCCTGACATCAATCTTGTGAATGACAAAGAGCCCAACTTCCAGCTGTCGTTCTGTTTTACATACACTTCGGTAACCTCAAAGGGATTGGTAACTTCATTCCCACCAACTTCGGCTACCAGGGTAATCCGGTTCAACAGGATGGCCGTATTGTCGATGATATTCACCGATACCTCGTGGATATTGACATCTTTGTACCAGATTCCTCCACTTTCTATGATGTTGAGTTCACGGTCTTTGTCCCAGGTTCCTCCCATTATGGACAAACTCCGCTTTTTCGTGAAAGAGGTTCTCCAGGGCCTCCACACATTACCCAACCGGTCGAGGACATGATAAGCAGCAGTGTCAAAGAAGCTATTTTAAAGCAGGTCTTTGCAAGTTTTCGATTCATCATGACGTTATTTGTAATCGGTTTGATTGGTTTAGTTTTCTATTCTTTCAGAAAACCACTGGATAATCTCCGGGTCGCGGTGACTGAAGAATTGGCTCTTACTGGTATCCAGCGATTGTATCGATTCCATATCTCCATCCGAAAGTTCAAAGTCGAATACTTCAATATTCTCCTTTATTCGTTCCTTATGGACGGTTTTGGGAATTACTACAACACCTCGCTGAATAAGCCATCTTAAGACTATCTGGGCGGCGGATTTGTTATATTTCTCACCGATGGAGACCAACAACTCATTGCTGAACGTGTTGTTCTTACCCTCAGCAAATGGAGCCCACGATTCATGTTGAACATCGTTTTCTTCCAAAAACCTTTGGTCCTCGTATCGCTGATAAAAGGGATGAGTCTCAATTTGATTTACGGCCGGAACCACTTCATTGTTGACGATCAGATCCATCACGCGGTCAGGGTGAAAATTGCTGACACCGATCGCTTTCAGGGTTCCATCGTGATACAACTTTTCCATTGCCCGCCATGAACCATGTACATCTCCAAACGGCTGGTGAATTAAGTACAGATCAAGATAATCTGTTTGCAGTTTGTTCAGGGATTCTTCTACGGCCTTTTTGGTTGCTTCATACCCGACATGCGAAATCCAGAGTTTGGAGGTGAGAAAGATCTCTTTTCTGTCTACCCCGCTTTCTATGATTGCCGCACCAACCGCTTCTTCGTTTTGATAAGCTGCTGCTGTATCGATGGAGCGGTATCCGACGTCGATGGCGTCGAGGACACATCGCTTGCATTCATAATAGGCCGCTATTTGATAAACACCATACCCAAGGATAGGCATTTTTACGCAATTATTTAACACTACAATCTTCATAATTTTTATATCCTTTAAATTATACTCCATCTAGTAAAGCTGCGCTCAATCCTCCGCTTTTAACTCCGAATCTTGTATTCTGGTTGTTATTTGTTCTTGTGATACCTCTTGGAATTGCTTTCCCTAATGAGCAATCTCTCTGGCGTTGGTTTTATTGCGTGCTCTTTGGGATTGTGGGCGGGATTGGATTTCTCATCCTAATTCTTTGGTTGTTTTTTGCGTTATGAACCTTACAGGCTCAGAGCCTTGTTCGTCATTTACTCAAGTAAAGGCAAGAGCTGGGTGTATTCCCCTCCTGCCAAACTCCCGGAACATGATATTGAGGTACAGTTCAGTAGTATACCCCGTAACCGGTAAGATTGAACTGACCGTCAAAGGTATCAGTGAAAAACCTAAAGAAGAATGAATCCTGCTGACTGCTGAGGAGAAACCCTTTGTGTCCCAGGTATGGCTGGGCACCTTTGTGCTGATGGCCGGATTCAGCGTGTCAATTCTTCGACATTGGAGTCGGGAGCGTAAAAAATCCTAATCATATTCACACGTTAGCGGTTAAGTGACGTTTTATAAATTCCAAAATAAGAAACCTAAATACATGGTTTATGGCAGAAAGTGATGTATCCAAACTCAGAATCAAAATATGGTATGTCCGTGCTGCGAGCTGGTAGTACAAAGCGCTCTGGAAGAGCTGGGCCTTGAGGTCGTGGACATTGAGTTGGGAAGAGCCGTAGTAAAAAACTTCGACAAACCATCACGCGAGGCGATTGACAAGGCGCTGGAAGAATATGGTTTTGAGTTACTGGAAGGAATAGACCAGGGGTACCCAATGCCAACTATCTGACGGAAGACCTAAATCGGAATTATGCTGCTTTAAGCACTATTTTTTCGAACACCGAAGACATTACCATTGAAAGATATGTGATTCGCCTGAAAATTGAACGCGTCAGAGAATTGCTCTCCTATGGCGAAATGACCCTCAGTGAGATTGCCCACCAGCTAAATTACAGAAGCGTTGCCCATCTCTCCAATCAGTTTAAGCAAATTACCGGCATGCCAGTTACAGATTACAAAAAAGCCAGCAACTATTTCAGACAATCCCTGGACGAGCTCGGTTAAAATTTTGCAACAATTAAAAAGAATTCTATAACGCATGACTTGACAGGCTTTGTTATAATTTTCAGAAAATCAAAGCTGAATCTAGTTCTGGAATAATGGAAGATAATACCATACAGAAAAAAAACCTGCCTATCTCCGGCATGCATTGTGCCAGCTGCGTATCGGCTGTAGAAAAATCCCTCAATAGACTTGAGGGCGTGGAACAAGCGTCGGTAAACTTGGCCACCGAATCGGCTACAGTCTCTTATGATAAAGAAAAAGTTTCCAATGATGATTTGGAGCATGCTGTTCAAGAAGCCGGGTATTCCCTAGCCGAAGAGGAAACACAATCCCGCACGCTCAGGATTGAAGGCATGCACTGCGCCAGTTGTGTCAGCTCAGTGCAGCAGTCGCTGGAAGAGCTGGACGGCGTTCAGGAAGCCTCCGTCAACTTGGCCACCGAATCGGCAAAAGTGACTTATATCGGTGATTTGTCGCTGCAGGATTTTGAAAAAGCCGTTGACCGTGCCGGATACAAGCTACTGAAAGAAGAATCCGAATCTGCCCAAACCAAAGCCGAAGCCAAGCGGCAGCGCGAGCAAGAGAAACTAGATAAGGCTGAATCACGAATGTGGTGGGCCTGGGGCGCAACCATTCCTATTATACTGTGGATGTTTGCCGATATGATCTGGGGTTATACCTTTCTGGGTAGCCTCGGGTATGAGCTGGGTATGATCGGACTTTCCTCGCTGGTGCTGTTTTATCCGGGCTGGGAGACGATGAAAAGCGCCTGGAAGTCAACAAAGAATCTGACGCCGAATATGGACGTGTTGATTGCCATGGGTACGCTGGCAGCGCTGGGCACAGGATTTGTTGCCCTATTGCACCAGTTCGGGCTGGCTCCGGCCTTTTACAGTTTTGCCGGCATTGCGGGTATGATTATGGCCTTCCATGTAACCGGCCGGTATGTGGAGACCAAGGCCAAGGGCCGTGCTTCCCAGGCCATCCAGAAACTGCTAACCCTGGAGGCCAAAGAGGCCACCGTAGAACGAGACGGTGAAGAAGTTAAGGTCTCGGTTAAGGATCTGCTGCCGGGGGACATTATGATCGTGCGTCCGGGTGAAAAAATTCCTACGGATGGAGAGGTTGTGGACGGTGAAAGCAGCGTAGACGAATCAATCGCCACCGGTGAGTCAATGCCGGTGGATAAAGCCCCGGGCGATGAAGTAATCGGGTCCACCATCAACAAAAACGGTATGCTAAAAGTAAAAGCCACCAAAGTAGGCAAAGACACATTCCTGAGCCAGGTGATCAGGATGGTGGAAGAGGCCCAGGGCTCCAAAGTGCCCATCCAGGAGTTTGCCGACAGGGTTACCGCGGTATTTGTGCCGGTGGTCATCGGCATTGCCCTGGCTACCCTGGCATCCTGGCTAATCTTCCCCGGCTTCTTCGGGGGCATTGCCGAGTGGGCGGCAACCTTCATTCCGTGGATTAATCCCGGGATGGGTCAGGTGGCCCTGGCCTTTTATGCCGCCATTGCGGTACTAGTCATTGCCTGTCCCTGCGCGCTTGGGCTGGCTACCCCCACTGCCCTAATGGTCGGCTCCGGCATGGGCGCCGAAAATGGCGTACTGATTCGAAAGGGCGAAGCGATCCAGATGATGAAAGATGTGAATGCTATTGTATTGGATAAAACTGGTACCATTACCGAAGGCAAGCCCGGCGTAACCGATCTGATCACACTTAACGGCGCATCGGAAGAAGAAGTACTACACATGGCTGGTTCAGCGGAAAGCAGCTCTGAACACCCGCTGGGGCAAGCTATTGTAGAATATGCCAAAAACAAAAATGGTCAACTTAGCTCAGCCGAAGGTTTTGAGGCGATCACCGGCAAGGGTATTAAGGCAAGCGTTGAAGGCAAAGAAATTTTCATAGGGACAAGAAAACTCCTTGATGAATCGGGGATCAGCATAGATGACTCTGTTGAAGACCAGATGGGCCGCCTGGAAGAGCAAGCGAAAACAGCGATGCTGGTAGCTGTTGCAGGAGACATCGCTGGCATTATCGCAGTGGCCGACCCCATCAAAGAAGATAGTAAAAAAGCAATTGCCGCCTTGAAAGAATTTGGTCTGACACCCATTATGATTACCGGCGACAACGAACGCACCGCCAAAGCCGTAGCTGCTGAGGTAGGCATAGATCAAGTTATTGCCGGGGTAATGCCCGACCAGAAGTCGGACGAAGTAAAACGGTTGCAGGAGCAGGGCAAAGTGGTTGCGATGGTCGGAGACGGCATCAACGACGCCCCGGCATTAACGCAGGCCCACATTGGAATCGCCATCGGTACCGGCACGGATGTGGCCATTGAATCCGGTGATATTGTTCTGGTGAAAGGAGATTTAAGCGCCGTGGTAAAATCAGTAAAATTAAGCCGGGCCACCTTTACCAAGATCAAGCAAAACCTGTTCTGGGCCTTTTTCTACAATGTGGTGATGATTCCGTTGGCCATGCTCGGTATGCTGCACCCCGTGCTGGCCGAGATCGCCATGGCATTCAGTTCGGTGAACGTGGTGACGAATTCACGACGGCTGCAGAGGAAAAATATTCAACCTGAATATTAGCGTAGAAGAACAATTGTTAATTGGTAACGGTGGAAATAATACAGTTCAGCTATTGTGTAGTTAAAATTAACATAAACGATATTTGAATAGGCTTGTTGCCAAAGTCTGCCAATTGCGAACCGCTGTAATTTTCAACAGAAAAATAGAATAAGAAACCAGATTCTGGTGTATCTGGAAACTGAAAAATAATTTTGAACGAACACAATAATTGCTAATATTCATTTGGTCTAAATCGAAATTTCTACTGTATTGCCTAAATTAAAACAAATATACCGGTTTCTGGCTGCCACGGTATTGATTGCTGTGATGGCGAATGTGGCTTTGCCATCGGCGTTGGCCACCGTACAGTATATTTGCAATGCAGAGTACATGGAGCTTTCGGGAAGTTCTGATTTCGGCGAATGCTGTTCCTCATCCAGTGCCGATACTGGGGTGCATCACGCTACTGATCTTAAAGAGGAATTTTGTGTAACAGAACAAGTCTGTGAGCAGGAGCTGACAACCGTTTTCTCGGAGACTCATGTTATCCTGCCGGAGGTGCCCCAACTTTTTGCGACTCTGACAACGACCGGTTCATCTCTTTTATCTCTTTTAACCAACACATTTACCCCTCTTACCCTTAATAGTGCTGTCCCCATTTCTGAGCCTCCCCTCTTTTTGCTGAACAGCGTGTTTCTGAATTAGCGATTACCCATTGTTTATTCTGCATTCGATTGTGGAGTAAATACCCGTCTCTTATTCTGATTTTCCAATCTTCCTGTAGTCAAGACTGAATGGCTTATATGCCGTTACATTGATAGTGGGCTAAATTTAAAGCCATTCCATTGATCGGAAGACCGAAATTTCGGCAGAGAGGACTCTCAAATCATTTACACAATTCTATATCAAAGAACAAGAATTGTGTAACGCATCATCTTTTAGAGCTGCCTAGGTTTTAAGCCGTAATCGCACAACAGAAATTCGATTCATTTTAAAATTATAACTATTCCCAAATATGAAGCTTTTGCCACAAACCACTAATCCGTCTACCCGGGTAAGCGAGTATATATCCTCCGGGCTTTTATGGCCGGTCGTATTGGACAGGGTCGGGAGCCGGTTGATGGTACAAATTACTGCAGGGCTGATCTTCTTCCTGCTTGTTACTAGTGCCAAAGTTCACGCCCAACAGGATACCACGGCCACCCAACTCGACCATTACCTCCAGGAGGCGGCCCGAAATAATCCGGAGCTTCAAGCCCTGGTTTATAAATACCGTTCCATATTGGAACAGGCTCCGCAGGTCGGCACCTTGCCCGATCCGGAAGTGATGTTTATGTATTTCGCCAATCCGAGAAATTATTCCAGTCCGCTCAGCCGAATGACGCTTTCCGCCTCGCAGTGGTTTTCCTGGTTCGGAACGCTGAATACCGCTGAAAAAAGAGTGCAAAGTCTTGCCAGAGCACAACTGGACGAGGTTATCAATACCCGGAACAGGCTCTTCCGGGATATTAAGGAAGTGCGGTTTCAGATGTACGAAATCAACCACCATATCAAAGTTTTTCGGGAAAACCTGGAGCTGTTGAGTATGCTTGAATCCACGGTAGACATTATATATGAAACCGGTGAAGCCAGCCAGGTTGATCTCATCCGATTACAGATTGAAAAGGACAAGATTCGTACTCGCATTGAACAGATGGAGGATAGACTTGTGCCTCACCAGATCGAATTTAATACGCTGCTGAATCGGGATCCACAGGCTGCCATCGACATGCCAATGCCTATGGAAACGAATACCCTGGGGCTGTCACCTGATAAAATTTTGGCCAAAATTCAGGCTCAAAATCCCCGTCTTTCCCGGCTTGACTATAACAAACAGGCCGCCGAGTACGCTCTGGAGGGAGCACGGCTGAGTGGGCTCCCTTCTTTTGGCGTGGGCGTTGAAGCTATGCTCCCCAACTTCATGTACATGCCACTGATGCCGGGAGAGCGAACTGCATTGGTGGCCAAGCTCTCGGTAAAAGTGCCTTTATATCGAAACAAGTACAACGCACAACAACGGGAAGCCAGGCTGGATATCCGCTCCATCCAGGCACAACAAACCGATGTCAGAGGCAGGCTGTATGCGGATGCGGAAAAACGGCTACAACAGTACCGGGATGCCCAGTACCGGATCAACCTGTATGAAGATCAACTCATGCCTAAAACCCGGAGGGCATTGGAAATTGCCATTGAAGCCTACTCAACGGAGGTGGGCAATTTTGAAGAGTTAATACAGCTTCAGCGACAGATACTGGATTATGAAATGGGGCTCAATACGGCTTACGTGGAACGCAATATTGCCGTGGCCGAGCTCGAATATCTCTATGGAAAATATAATGTCAGCCCGGAAGAAATTGAACCAAGTAATTAACAGATCAAAACACCAAAAAAATGAATACTAAACACCTTTTTCTCTTTATATCAGCCCTTATACTGGTCGCGGCAGGTGGCTACTGGTTCGGTCTTCAAACCGGTAATTCCAGATCAATGCAGAACACTTCTGCCGATACTTCTCAAGCTGAAACCAGTTCTGCCGCACAACCTCAACAAGAGGGAGACCGCGAAATTCTGTACTGGAAAGCCCCAATGGATCCGACCGAAATCTATGACGAGCCCGGCAAGTCCAAGATGGGGATGGACCTTGTTCCGGTCTATGCCGACGAGGCCCAGGATACGGAAGGACAGGTAAGCATCAACCCGGTCGTGGTTCAAAATATGAACGTTCGTACCGCACCAGTCCAGCGTAAAGATCTTTCCACCACAGTAAGGACCGTAGGGAAAGTGGAATATGATGAGCAGAAGCTTCATAATATAAGCACCAAGATTTCCGGATGGATTGAACAGCTCCATGTTGACTATACCGGACAGATGGTCCGGCAGGGAGATCCGCTGTTCAGCATTTATTCCCCAAAACTGGTCACCACCCAGCGGGAATACCTGCTGGCGCTGAACACGCTGGATAAAATAAGTGGCAGCGATTACGAAACCGTTCGCAGCGGGAGCAACAGCCTGCTTAAGGCCGCCCGAAAGCGCCTCGACTACTGGGATATACCGGAATCGGAAATTGAACGCCTGCGAGAGACCGGTGAAGTTCAGAAGACCCTGACTCTGCACGCCCCGGCTTCGGGTGTAGTAACCATGAAGAGTGCTATAGAAGGCGAACACATAAAGGCCGGTAACAATGTATATAAGATTGCTGACCTGTCAACAGTGTGGGTACAAACCAGTATTTATGACTATGAGGTGCCTTGGGTGCGCGAAGGCCAGCCGGCCGAAATGGAGCTTTCTTACCAGCCTGGCAACGTGTACAAAGGCAAAGTAGCCTATGTCTATCCCGAGGTCGACCGGAAAACCCGTACAGTACAGGTGCGACTGGAGTTTCCCAACCCGGACTTGAATCTCAAGCCAGGCATGTATGCTAGTGTGCGTATCGAAAGTCGCCCGATTTCTGACGCGGTCGTCATCCCGTCCGAGGCTGTACTTCGTACCGGAGAACGCAACGTAGTATTTGTGGCTCTGGGGGAAGGGAAGTTTGAACCCCGTGAAGTCACGCTGGGCGTGGAAGGCGGCCCCCGGAACGAGGAGCTGCAGGTGCTGTCAGGTGCAGAACCCGGCGAAATGGTGGTGACTTCCGCCCAGTTCCTGATCGACAGCGAAAGCAGACTCCAGGAAGCCATCCAGAAGATGCTGCAGCAAAAAAAGCCGGCTGATACCACTATGAAGGATATGGAAATGGAGATGAAAAATATGCAGATGGATATGGATACCGATACCGGGTCCGCCACCGATACTGTACAAAAGCAGCGCATGAAAGAGATGAACAGGCAGTAAGTTACCTGGATCTGAAGGATCAAGTTACTAAGAATTTATAACCTTTTGGAGTATAACAGATGTTACAGAAAATTATAGAATGGTCGGTGAATAACCGCTTTATGGTGATCATAGCCAGCGTATTGTTGTTGGCCGGC
Organism: Aliifodinibius sp. S!AR15-10; assembly: GCF_031569985.1. NCBI lineage: Bacteria > Pseudomonadati > Balneolota > Balneolia > Balneolales > Balneolaceae > Fodinibius > Aliifodinibius sp. S!AR15-10. The sequence goes on from NZ_JAMQKA010000005.1 coordinate 22,535, forward strand.
GGAACCTACGTGTTGTATGATACCCCGGTGGATGCCATTCCTGACCTCAGTGATGTACAGGTGATCGTATTCACCAAATATTCAGGGCAGGCTCCCCAAGTGGTGGAGGATCAGGTAACCTACCCGCTAACGACCACCATGATGTCGGTTCCCAACACCAAAGTCGTACGCGGGTATTCCTTTTTCGGTTTCTCAATGATCTATATCATCTTTGAAGATGGCACGGATATGTACTGGGCCCGCAGTCGAGTGCTGGAATACCTGAATACGGCCGCCGGTGCTCTGCCCGAAGGGGTGACGCCCAACCTGGGCCCGGACGCTACGGGAGTGGGCTGGGTATATGAATATGTGCTGGACGGCGGCGATCAATACGACCTGCAGCAGTTGCGCTCTATCCAGGATTGGTTTCTTAAATACGAGTTGTTGAGTGTGGACGGTGTTGCTGAGGTAGCCAGTATGGGCGGTTTCGTGAAGCAGTACCAGGTGGATGTCGACCCTGACAAGTTACTGGCATACGATATACCGCTGAAGAAGGTGAAAATGGCCATTAAAGAAAGCAACAAAGACGTAGGCGGGCGCCTGGTTGAGATGGCCGAAACCGAATTTATGGTAAGAGGCAAGGGGTATATCCAATCGGTGGCCGATGTGGAGAGCATTCCCATAGGATTTGATGCGGCTGCCGGCACCCCGATACAACTGAAAAGCGTTGCCAACGTGCACCTTGGGCCGGAACTGCGGCGAGGCGTACTTGACTGGAATGGCGAGGGAGAAACCGTGGGAGGAGTGGTGGTTATGCGCTACGGCGAAAATGCCTTGCAGACCATTCAAAACGTTAAGAATAAGCTAAAGGAGCTGGAAAGTGGCCTACCAGAAGGCGTTACCATCAAGGCGGCCTACGACCGGTCCAGCCTTATCGATCGGTCCATAGCATTTTTGGTAGAGAAGCTTCTTGAAGAAATTTTGATTGTAGCGCTGATCACCATGATCTTCCTGCTGCACTTTCGCAGTTCATTGGTGGCTATTCTGAGCTTGCCTCTGGGTATTCTGGCCGCCTTTATCGTGATGTATTTTCAGGGCATTAATGCCAATATTATGTCGCTGAGTGGTATTGCCATTGCGATCGGGGCCATGGTGGATGCCGCCATTGTAATGGTGGAAAACGCCCACAAGCATCTGGAGCGGGATGCGGGTAAGAAAGACCATTGGCGGATTATTATTGATGCTTCAAAAGAGGTGGGACCCGCGCTGTTTTTCTCGCTGCTGATTATCACCGTCTCCTTTTTGCCTATTTTTGCTCTGCAGGGACAAGAAGGACGGCTGTTTGCGCCCCTGGCCTTTACCAAGACCTACGCTATGGCCGCGGCAGCCCTGCTGTCGGTTACGCTCGTCCCTGTGTTGATGGGCTATTGGATTCGCGGAAAAATCAGGCCAGAACATGAGAATCCTGTCAACCGGTTTCTTATCTGGATCTACCGGCCGGTCATAAATTTTGCCCTGCGGTTCAAATGGTCCACGCTCATTGCCGCGGTCGTTATACTCGGCGTATCCGTATTTCCATTGCAACGACTCGGTTCGGAATTCATGCCTCCTATCAATGAGGGGGATATACTGTATATGCCCACGACGGATCCCGGCCTGAGCATCACCAAAGCCAAAGAACTGCTGCAACAGACCGATAAAATCATAAAAAGCTTTCCCGAGGTAGAAACCGTATTGGGTAAAGCCGGACGAGCGCAGACCTCTACCGATCCAGCTCCGCTTTCGATGTTTGAAACCACTATTCAGCTTAAACCAGAGGAAGAGTGGCGAGAGGGGATGACCATGGAAAAACTGCAGCAGAAAATGGATCAGTCGATAAAAATCCCCGGCCTAACCAATGCCTGGACGATGCCGATCAAGACACGTATCGACATGCTGGCTACAGGAATTAAAACACCGGTGGGTGTTAAAATAACCGGCCCGGACCTACAGCAGTTAGCTGAACTCAGCGGGGATGTTGCCTCAGCAGTACGTGACGTCCCTGGCACGCTGACCGCCTTTGCTGACAAAACAACCGGGGGTAATTACCTCGACTTTAACATCAACAGGGATGAAGCCGCACGGTACGGTCTAACGGTCGGTGACGTACAGGATGTGATTCAGTCAGCTATTGGCGGCATGAATATTACCGAAACCGTGGAGGGACTGGAGCGGTACCCGGTCAACCTGCGCTATGCGCGGGAGGTCCGCGATAACATGACCGATCTCAAGCGGGTACTGATTCCCACCCCGTCGGGCGCACAGATTCCCCTCAGTTACGTGGCCGACCTGCAGATTCAGAAAGGAGCCCCCGTGATCAAAACCGAAAACGCCCGCTACTCAAGCTGGGTTTACGTAGATCTCAATACGTCCGATATAGGGGCCTATGTTGCCAATGCACAGCAGGCAGTAAACGAGCAGATTGATCTACCACAGGGCTACAGCATAACCTGGAGCGGGCAGTACGAATATATGCAGCGGGCCAAACAGCGGCTGCAGATCGTGGTACCGATCACCCTGCTGATCATCTTCCTGTTGCTCTATTTTAACTTCAAAAGTCTGCAGGAAAGCCTGATCGTTATCTTGACGCTGCCGTTTTCCCTGGTTGGCTCATTCTGGCTGCTCTGGCTGCTCGATTACAATCTCAGTGTGGCGGTCGGCGTGGGAGCCATTGCGCTGGCAGGCGTGGCGGCGGAAATCGGGGTGATCATGCTGACCTACCTCGACAACGCCTACAACGATCGCAAGTACCACGACCGGATGAATTCTCTGGACGATCTGAAACAAGCCATCCTGGAGGGGTCGGCCCAGCGAATTCGCCCGATATTCATGACCGTTTGTGCTATTATCGGCGGCCTGTTGCCCATCATGTGGGGCATGGGTACCGGGGCAACGGTCATGAAACGTATTGCCGCGCCGATGGTGGGCGGCATGGTCTCGGCCACCTTGTTGAGCCTGGTGGTATTGCCGGTCATCTACTACCTGTGGAAAAGGCCTGAAGTGAAGCGCCTGGCGGCCGCCCATATCGAAGGCCATAATCCGGACCAGGACACATCTGATAATCAATAACAGGAGGGATCTATTATGAAAGAAATCAAAGCTTTTATTCGAAAACGAAAGTCCGAAGAAGTGGTCGATGCGCTGGAGGCCATCGGCATTGACCGCATGACCCTGATTGATGTAATGGGAGTCGGGAGCACCGACCCCAACCAGTCCCAGTTTTCGGTGCGAATTGCCGAACGCTATGCTGAATTTGCCAAACTGGTACTGGTTTGTAAAAAGGAAGAAGTATCCCAAATTGTGGAGGTTATTCGGGAAAAAGCGCATACCGGTATCAAAGGAGATGGTATGATCTATGTTTCTGACGTGGAGCAAGCCATCCATATTCGAACCGGAAGAACCGGGCGGGATGCATTGCTTTCAGGGGATGAGCCAAGAACATCTTAACAATCTATAGTAGGAAAAATCATGAAACTCATCAAAGCGTACATTCGCCTCGATATGTTCGAAGAAGTACACCGTGCACTAAATGAAGAAGGCTTTACCAGCATGACGGTAATGGAAGCCGAAGGAATGGGAAGTTACAGTGATCCGGAGAACCGGCATGGATCACTAAAATTCCCGGCCCTGCATTCCAAGGTGGTAAAACTCGAAATGGTCTCGGAAGACGATCATGTAGATGCCGTCGTCAAGATTATTCATGAAAATGCCAGCACGGGTCATAAAGGCGACGGGATTATGGTAGTGCTCCCGGTTGAGCGCAGTATCAGAGTCCGAGACGGCGAACAAAGAACCTATACCGTCTGATAACAATTTCAACAAATCAAAACCAAACAAATCCAATCACTATGAAACGACTACTAACACTTACGATATTTGCTGGAGCTTTATTCGTGGCTCAACCAGTCCAGGACCAGCAGCAGGACGCGCGACAAAACAACATTGAGATGAAGTAGGTTTCTACCATGATGAAGGAAATGATGCAAAAGATGATGGAGAACCCTCAGATGCATAAGAAAATGATGCGTATGATGATAAAAAATATGCATGGAGACAGTGCCAAGTCCGGCATGCAGGGCATGATGGACGATAAAATGGACAGGCATGTGCATGAAGATGTATGAACATGATGGGTGGAGATATGGACATGGATATGAATAATCGGCATTGCATTGCTGCTCGTTCTCCTATTCGCCTGTTGTATCCCGATGATCAAAATAATGCTGAAGGGCGACAAGCAGGACGGAGAAGCCTGAAACAATCAGCATGATGAGCTTTCTGACAATTACAAAAAAAGATGACCAATGACTCTATCACGAATTTCATTTGTTGTGTTTGTTTTACTGGGCATGTTAATGACCGGTTGCAACTCACCGGAAGTACTGGATGACTTGGGCGCTCGGACCTGGAAACTGGTTGACCAAGACAGTACCGCCATAACATTTCCAGACGATTTTAAAGGGAAGATAATTGTTACCGGCTATATCTTTACGAACTGCCCCGGCGTCTGTCCAGCCATTACCGCCAATATGAAAAAAATAAGCAGCCAGATTTCAGATATGAAGGATGTGCATTTTGTCGGTATCACCTTCGATCCGATGCGGGACCGCCCATCGGTACTCAGAGAATACATGAACAAATTCGATCTGAGCGAACGCCGGTTCACGTTTCTCACCGGCGACTCGGCCACCGTCTACTCGCTGCTGGACCGGGTAGGTATACGGACCGAAATGCAGCCCGACACCACCGCTGGCGGATACCGGTTCAACCATACTAACCAGATCAATCTCATTGACCGTCGGGGACGGACCCGCACCGAATACGGTGGTAGTATGGTCCCGCCTGAACACGTGGTCGAAGATATTAACAAACTGCAATAAAAAGCTAAGCTAAAACACCAAATTACCAACACACATTTGAATCTATGACATTTATATCCAAAAAATACTTCTTGTACCTCACCCTAATTTTTCTTGGAGTAGCCGGTTTTTCCGCCTGTTCTCAGGAAAAGCAGGATAAAGCCAAAACAGACGAGGCAACACTCACCCAAACCGAACCCATCAGCGTCACCATGTACAAAAATCCTAACTGCCAATGCTGTTCGAAATGGGCGGCCTACCTGGAAGAGAACGGATTCTCAGTAAAAGAAATACCGTCGGATACCCTTGCTTCCGTTAAAAAACAAAAAGGAGTCCCCAATAAATTGGGTGCTTGCCATACGGCGATGATCGACGGATACGTGGTGGAAGGCCACGTCCCGGTCGAGGCGATTAACAAGCTGCTAAAGGAGCGGCCAAAGGCCAAAGGAATTGCCGTGCCCGGCATGCCGGCTCAATCCCCGGGTATGGCGGAAGAACCCGGGCCGGTTGACGTGTATTTTTTCAACGGACCAGACCAGGTGGCGTTTTTCGACAAGTTTTAATGATTAACGTGATGAGTTTCTGCTCTAAATCCAGCTAACACAACTTTACCATGACATCCAAAAACAAACTCAAATACCTGTTTATACTGGGAGTCCTTATTGCCGCTGGCTTCGCCCTGGCGGATTCACTGGGCTTTTTTAACCCGAAGCCCTACACGGCAGTAAACCACGGTTCTCATAATCACTATGTGCCGGACAACCTGGATCCCGGTGTCGGCATCAACCGATTCCCGATGGAAGAACCGGCACCCGGAGAAATGATCACCCCGACCGGGCAAATTGTCAAGAAAACGGAATGGAAACAGCCACAAAAGACGGCCTCCGAAGGTCCTGAAAATCAACATCCTGCCGGCGATAATATTCGAACCATTGCGATCATCGGCACTGATCAGATGAAATTTGTAGCCAAAGAGGAAGGGGATCGTATCGGCACGGGAAGTGCCATCAAGACCTTCAATGGAAAGTCCTACTTAATGTTGAATCAGATACAGGTCAAGCCGGGGGAGCAGCTCAGGATTCGCCTGAGAACGCTTAGTCAGCTCAAACCCGAGATGATGGCTCACAACTGGGTATTGCTGGACCAAGGTGTCAATGCCCAGGCGTTTGTCAACGCGGCCAACCGGGAAAACGACTATATCCCTCCCGCCAGAGAAAAAGACATAATCGCTAATACCGGACTGGCTGCCAGTGGAGAAACCGTAGAAATTACTTTTTCCACCCCAGAGGAGCCCGGCCGTTATGAGTACGTGTGCTCGTTTATGGCACACTTTGCCGCCGGGATGCGGGGACAGTTAATCGTTCAATCATAAACAATATGATATTATGAAGTATTTAATACTTACAGGCTTGTTGGTTTTTCTGAGCGCCTGCGGAGCGAAGCAAAACGAATCCCGGCAGCAGGCGCGACAAAACGAGAGCGGTTCGGCCCAGCGCGTCGAGCGGCTGGATCCCTACTCGGCTCCGTTGCACCGGGCCCAAAAAAAGGCGACGGCCACGGATTTTGAAGTGACGCTTTTAAACGGCGAAACATTCCGGCTTTCCGAGCAAAAAGGGAAGGTCGTGCTGATAAATATCTGGGCGACCTGGTGTCCACCCTGCCGGGACGAGACGCCCGACCTGGTCGATCTGCACGAGAAATACAAAGACGAGGGTTACCTCACCCTCGGGGTCTCCATCGACGAGCAGGGAGAATCGGTGGTGCGCCCGTTTATGGAAGAATACGGTGTCACCTACCCGATGTACATCGACAGCGATGGAACTGTGATGGAAAAATATGGCCCTACTATGGGCATCCCGACCACCTATATTATCGGCCGGCAAGGTAACCTGCGCTATTTCGCAGTCGGAGCGGTTACGAAAAAAGAGTTGGAACCGAGGATTAAGGAATTGTTAGCAGAAGGAAACTAACTTCTAACCAATTGAAATGATCTAATTATCTATGAAGATTCACCAGTTCATAATTGCTTCATTCGCAATCCTGCTTTTATTGGGATTGGGGAACAAACTTCCTGCCCAACCAGCGGGGAGCGCCGGAAAAGTGGAGGTAGAAGTCAAGCTTTCCCAAAATGTGGTTCCGGCCGAAGATACGGCTAAAGCTGCGGTAGTGATGCATATTGAGGAGGGATGGCACGTCAATGCCCACAAACCTACCCTGGATTACCTGATTGGCACGGAATTGAAGATTGAAGAGCACCCTGGCTTTACGGTTTCGGGAATTCAATATCCAGAGTCAGAGCGGTTTACCTTTGCTTTCGCCGGAGAACCGCTGGATGTTTATCAGGGCGACGCCCCCATATTTTTTACACTGGCAACATCTCACGGTCTGGCTCCCGGCTCCTACCCCCTGACCGGCAACCTGCGCGTGCAGGCCTGCGACGACAAATCTTGTCTGCCACCCTCCACTATTGACATTTCAATCCCGGTTGACGTTGTAGCGGCCAATACCGGCTTTAAATCGATCAATAAGAACCTTTTTTCTGCAAATGCGGGTGAATCTATAAGTTCATCCTCTGCTTCACTCAGTGACAATTCCATCGCCTCCATGTTTAACGAGCGCGGGACGATTCTGGCCTTTCTGGGGATTTTACTGATTGGTCTGGCGCTCAACCTGACGCCCTGCGTGTATCCGATGCTATCGGTCACGGTGTCGCTGTTTGGCGGGCAAGCCGAACAAAAGACAAGCACCCGCAAGACTTTTGTGATGGCCTCGATTTACGTGCTGGGGATCGTCAGTATGTACAGCGTACTGGGTGTAGCAGCCGCTTATACCGGCAACCTGTTCGGTAATTGGCTGCAAAGTTCAGCGGTGTTGGCAGGAGTCGGAATTATTCTATTGGCCATGGCGCTGAGTATGTTTGGATTATATGAGCTACAACCGCCTCAGTGGTTCTTGCAGAAACTAGGAAGCACGCAGGGAGCCGTGGGTCCAACCGGACATTTCCTGTCCGGCATTATGGTGGGTATTTTTGCTGCCCCGTGTATCGGTCCGCCGGTGATCGCGCTTCTGACCTTCGTCGGCGCCCAAGGCGATCCCATGTTTGGTTTTATCGTATTTTTTGTGATGGCCCTGGGTCTGGGACTTCCATATCTCATTCTTGGCACTTTCAGCAGTTTGCTGACAAAACTACCGCGTTCTGGAGAATGGATGGTTTGGGTAAAAAAAGTTTTTGGCGTGGTTCTGGTGGGTGCCGCCCTCTTTTTCCTGGCGCTGGCCTGGTTTCCGAAATATGTGCTCTACATCCTGCCTCCGACATTGATTCTAGGTGGTATCTATCTTGGTTTTTTGGAAACATCGGGACGTAATATGAAGATTTTTTCGCGTGTCAAGCGCGTAGTAGGTATCGCCGGTATGATAGGCGGGTTGCTCGTAATCATGAATCTGGCCAAGCCAACGGTGGACTGGGAGACGTACACCCCGGACAAACTTGAGGAGGCGGCTTCGAAAGAAATGCCTGTCGTGCTGGATTTTACGGCCGACTGGTGCGTGCCCTGCCTGGAGCTGGACCGCATTACCTTCACCGATCCAGAGGTGATCGCTGCACTGGAACCATATCGCACCATTAAAGTCGACCTTACCGATTACGAATCCCGGGAAGCTGAAGCACTCCGCAAACAGTTCGGCGTAGCCGGGGTACCAACGATCATATTCTTGGACGAAAATGGCAATGAAGTGGAGGAAGCCCGCATCGTGGGATTTGTAAACGCGGACGAATTTCTGAGACGAATGCCGGAATAAATAAATCAAAAGATTATGCCTCAAACGAACCCACATACCGGACTAATATCCCGGCTAAATGCCTGGATGCTGCACAAGGGGGAAGACCGATACAACCAGCGGGTAGAAGAACGAAAACGCCGGATATTTTCCGGTCTCTCGGGTTCGGTGCTTGAAATCGGTCCCGGTACCGGAGCCAATTTGGAGTTCTACCCCGAGAGGGTGCTTTTGACTGGACTGGAACCCAATCCGCACATGAAGCGATACCTGAAAGAAAAAGCCGACAAACTCGGAAGGCAGATCGAGATCCTCACCGGAGCTGCAGAAGATATTCCGCTGGAAAATGAAAGCATGGACGGCGTAGTAAGTACGCTGGTCTTGTGCTCCGTTAGCGATTTACAGCAGACATTACACGAAATTAAACGGGTACTTAAACCCGGTGGCACATTTTTATTTATGGAACATGTGGCTGCACAAGAACACACTTTTTTACGCCGTATCCAACGGTGGATTAAACCGTTGTGGAGACGGATGGCCGAAGGTTGTCGGCCCGACCGGGAAACCTGGAAAGCGATTGAAGAGGCCGGATTTAACGAACTGCATTTGGAACATTTCACGCTCTCATTACCCGTAGTTGGCCCGCATATTATGGGAAGAGCTACGAAAAAATAAATTTAATAACCCTTATCGAAGATGGAATCGCTCACGTAAAGTGAAAAATAGTATGGAACGCAAAGACTTCTTAAAACTCGTAAGCACCGGAGCTGGAATACTAACGCTTTCACCGGCCTTGCTGGCCTGCCAGTCGGAAAACAAGGGAGGACCCAATCCTTCCGTTGATGCCTTTTCACGACCGTTGTCATTTCCGGAAGAAATTCGAGCTTCTGAATTCGAATTGGCGGCCGAAACCGCCCGGCGAAAATTGGCTGGTGGAGCGGCCTCGGATGTCTATACCCTCAACGGCTCGCTGCCCAGCCCCACCATCCGGGTGCAACGCGGCGATACACTGTCCATCGACTACCGGAACCGCATTGACCAGGAAAGTATTATTCACTGGCATGGGCTGGTGGTGCCCCCCGACATGGACGGCCATCCGAAAGATGCTGTCCGGCCGGGACAAACCTACAACTACCGGTTCGATATCGACCAAAGAGCGGGCACCTACTGGTATCATCCGCATCCCGATAAACTTACAGGTCCGCAGGTATACCGGGGGCTGGGTGGATTTTTGCTTGTGGAGGATGAAGAGGAACAAGCGCTGAACCTGCCGTCCGGGGAGCAGGAGCTGCCGTTTATCATCCAGGAAAAACAGTTCAACGACCGGGGACAAATGGTGTACAGCCTGAATATGATGGATCGCATGATGGGTTATTTCGGAAACACCCTGCTGGTAAACGGGATGAAGGCCCCCTACCACGAAGTGAGCACCCGCTTCTACCGGCTCCGACTACTAAACGGCTCCAACGCCCGGATCATGGAGCTGGCTCTGAGTGATGAAAATCCTTTTTATGTAATCGGCAACGACGGTGGCCTGCTCGACCGGCCCTATGAAGTCTCTTCAGTAACATTAAGCCCGGGAGAACGGGCTGATCTGCTGGTGGATTTCAGCCGGTATAAAGCCGGGGATACCGTCCGTATGAGTGCCCGGCTGCTCAACGGCATGGGAGGTATGATGGAGGACATGATGGACAGGGACGGGGGCGGAATGATGAACGGCGAAGTCAATATGATGGAACGCATGCAGGGTATGATGGGAGGCAACAGCAATAATTCCCAAAATAAGGGTGGAGCATTTCTAGAATTCCGGATTACCCGGGAAACAGAGGACCCGTTTCGGTTGCCCCAAACGCTTACGGAGCTGTCTTTCCCCGACGCGGCCGATGCCGACCGGACCCGGCGCATTGATCTGACCATGGAGATGATGCAGGGATCGGCTATTAACGGCCGGTTCTTTGAAATGCTACGGGTTGATGAGAAAGTCTCTCAGGGGGCACTGGAAATATGGGAGTTCGTTAACAACACGATGATGCCCCATCCCATGCATATCCATGTGACCCATTTTAAGGTGCTGGATCGCAGTGGTGGGAGCTTGGCCCCTCACGAACGAGGCTGGAAAGATACCGTGCGGGTGGACGCCGGGGAAACGGTGCGGGTGCTGACCGAATTCGATGCCCAGGAGGGCTTGTACGTTTTTCACTGCCACAACCTGGAACACGAAGACAACGGAATGATGGCCAATTTTGAGATTATATCCTGATGTTGTACATAGCTCTGTAAGATGTTAATCACAAAATACTCTATTGAAACCATATGCTTATGGAATTGATACCCGAATGGGCCCCCAACATTCATCCGATACTGGTACATTTTCCCATTGCCATTATTCTGCTGTCAGTATTAATGGACTTGCTGAACTTCTTTCTGCCCGACAAGTGGTGGGACGATCTTAAAACGACGATACTGTATGGCATTGGTGCCATTTCGGCCGTAGCTGCTTATTATACCGGCACCTTGGCGGCCGACAGCATATTTGTGCCGTCCGGAGCACAATCCGTGCTCAACGAACATGCCGACTGGGCACTGTGGACCGTCTGGTTCTTTGGGATCTATGCTGTATTGCGAATTCTGCTCCACTGGTATCAAAAAATAGATCAGCAGGCCATTCGAATTGGACTGTTTGTCTTTGCCTTGCCCGGAATATTTTTTCTGTATGAAACAGGAGACCACGGGGCCAAGATGGTCTTTGGCTACGGAGCGGGTACCGGTCAGCTGGTAGAGCAGTCTGGCACTATCTCGGTTTCCACGGATAGCCTGCAACTGGCAAGTACCACTTTTATTGTCAGTGAAAATGGGAACTGGTCGTGGGAGATCGGTCCGAATGGCGTGAGCACGCTGCTTTCCCGGTTCCGGTGGCTGGAGGGATCTGCTTCAGAGCTGCAACCAACCGTTGTTAGCAACGACAACAATCACCTGCTTCAGATAACCGTCGATTCTACCAATAATTTCTTTGTGGGAAAAAACTCATTCCAAAACGTGCAGGTCGATTACTATCTGGACTTGTCCGATTTTGAGGGGGGAATCTCGCTCGTCAACCACGTGCAGGATGCCCAAAACTATGATTTTGTGACATTGTCCTCTGGCGGCACGATTTCCCAGGGACGGGTAAGTGAGGGCAATCGTGAAGTATTTGCCGAAGAATCCTACTCGGCATCGGGTATGCTGTTTATTCGCACCGTCGTCAATGGCACACACTTTCGGGTCTACATCAATAAAGAAATGGCGCTGCATGGCCACGGCGATGCACCCGAAGCCGGCAGCGTGGGCCTAAGGCTGGATGGAACCGGAACTGTACTTATCGATCGGATGACCTTAACGCAACTCAACAATCATTAAACCAACATTATGTTTACTCGGATATTATTGACTGCAGTTTTCCTATTTATAATCGGTACTTCCATATCTGTAGGTCAGCCTTCTGCTACAAAGAAGAATGTAATCAAGACGATTGAGGGCAATACCGCCTGGGTTTCAACTCTAACGCATACCCGGGGCACTTATAACGATAGAAAATTAGATCTCAACAGCCTCGAACTAGCTGTTCTCAAAAAAGAAGGGAGCTGGGAAATCAACGCGCTGCACTGGTCGTCAAGGTCCAGGAAATAAGAAAAACAACCTTTACTTTTATATTTTATTTCTACCCACATTTGAATAAGAAAAGAAATAATGGTTACCAGAATCATTGCCATATTGATAAGCGGCATTCTGGCGTTGCAATATGTTCCCGTTACGTTTAACGGAAAGACGGTCATCATTGATATCAGTTGCTGCAAAGATCTGATGGATTGTTGTTCCTCGGGAGCACAGGCGTACAGCTTGCACAGAGATCACGGTGAAAACGGTTCCTATACAAATTGCCACGCTTCCTCAGATATGTCGGTTTTCATTTTTATGGTATCCAAATGCGTGTTCCACAAAGCTCCCTTTACCCCAATCTTGGTTCAGAAAATATATTATACTCCCTTCAACAAGTATGTAAATCCACAAGATCCGGTTGACCGGCTGCTCAAACCTCCCCAGGCCTTCCTTCATGGGTGAAGTACGTCCCTACATCAAGGTGAAAATAATATCCCTATCTGATGATAGAGTCACAGCGGTTAAAAGCAATTTTCACCGTTCCACGGCTATTTAAGCAGTATGAAAACTGACTTATTACCAACCCGTACTTCGCCTCCGTGATATTAGCCTAACAAATCAACTTTTCACCCAATGGAGGATTACCAATGAAGAAATTCTATCTAATACTATTATTACTCAGTACCATTTTTCTGATGTTATCAAACATTACGCATGCGCAGCATTCTCACGCAGGGGATTCAAAGCAACCGGGACACCATACTGGATTGCATTTTGTCCATCCGCTGTTTACCGAGTCGGTCTCCCCGGATACGAAACTGCGCATGGATTACCAGTTTCAACATCCGGGATCGGCAAGCGAAACGGAGCTGGAAGGTGAATACGCATTCTCCCGGATCTTCAGTGTTGAAGCCGGCGTTCATTATGATCCGGTAGAAAAAAGCATTGGCAACACCCATTTGCTGTTCAAATTTGCCAACTATGCGCTCGAAGAGCTGGGCATACTCCTGGGATACGGTCTCTCCCTCGATCTTCCAACCGGCAGTGGCCACTCTCATGGAACAGAAGAGGGACACAGCCGGGAACCGGCTGGCCATCAAGAGGCGGAGAACATCTATCAATTTTCGCTGTTCCTTAACGCGGGTGTGAAAGCCGGAAACCTGGAACTGGTCGGGTGGACCCTGTTTCATATCCCCACGAATCAGGAACACCAGGAGAATGTTTCTACCAGCTTGGAATACAACATTTCGGCCTTATATCATCTGTCTTCCAGGCTTCAGCCGTTGCTGGAGCTGAACGGTACCCAACGGCTGAGTGGTATCAACACTGAGAACGAATTGTTTTTCTCTCCTGGCCTGAGGATTAAGCTCCTAAAGGAGACTCCCTTAATTATAGGGTTGGGAGCGCAGTTGCCGCTTAACGAAATTCAGAATGCCGAAACCCAATTTTTGGTATCAGCATTCTACCATTTTTAATTAATCAAACCAAAGGGACCTTCTTAATAAAGGAGGTCCCATTTTTTTGGTAAATATTGATTAATAGACTGGAATTACTATTTGACTCTCGACCATGGTACAGGGCTTATATTACGGGTGTAATCCGAACTAAACTACCTAGCCATGATGAAATCAACAGCAGCATTATTGACATTTATACTAATCGTTATTGGCTTCTCTTCCGCTTCACTTGCACAAAATAAAGCGTCAAACGATCAAACAAAGACGGTAGGTGAGCAAATTTCCCTGCAAATTGAAGGGATGGCCTGCAGCATGTGCGAACAGAACTGCAAGAGATCCCTCGAAAAACTGAAAGGGGTGAAAGTCAAATCAATATCATCCAAGGAAGGTATTGCTAAATTGACTTACAAGGGTAGTAACCCAATTAGCGATGAGACGATCAAAGAGGCCGTAGAAAATGCCGGTTATAAACTGACAAAAATCCAGCGGAAAGATTCAAACGAATCTGACGGCGAAACCAAACAATGATGGTTCCGCTGATCCTGTATTTGGTCGTGGTTAGCCTGCTGTTGCATACGCCGTGGGAACTGGCCCAGACCAAAGCTTTAAATACCTGTGCCGGTAAACCCTGGCGAATACGCCTGGGTAATTGCTCGGTTGGTATTGTCTCGGATGTGTTATATACCGTGGGACTGTATTATTTGATAAGCTGGTGGCTTTCCGATGCGCTGTGGCTAAGTGAGGCAGGCCTGCTGCACTACGGATTTGTGTTGATCATAAGTTTTGTAGGAGCCTATATCACAGAGCTTATCGCCCAGCGGCTCGGCTTGTGGCATTTTAACCGGAAAGTGCCGCACTTTCCCAAACAAATGGGAGATGTGGCGCTGACTCCGGTCCTGCAATTGCCCTTGCTGGTGGCACTGACCTATTTATTAACGCAATGGATTTTGCTTTAAATCAAAAACCTAATATCGGAAAATCAAAGATAGCATCATGGAAAAACTGACATTCAATATTCCCGATCTGCATTGCGAAGGCTGCGCCGACCGCACGACCAACATTTTGGAGCGTCTCGACGGCGTAAATAACACTAACGTAGCCTTCGACGATAAATCTGCCGAAGTGGAGTTTGATCCCGAGCAAGCTTCTTTTGAGGATTTCAAAAATGCTCTGGCCAAAGCCAACTATACGGCCGAGCGTAAATCAACAGCCAAAACAGAGAAGTAGTTGGTGGCCAATTGTTTTAAGATCCATGACTAATAACGGAAACGAATAACTGCTATGCAAAACCTGCAACTCCACATTGGCGGTATGGCCTGTTCGTTCTGCGCCCAGAGTATCGAGAAAGCCCTGGGGCAAAAAGATGGTGTCGATACCGTCAGCGTCAGCCTGGCCCACGAGCAGGTGCTGATTGAATACGACCCGGATCGTATCGAGGAACCGAACCTCAAGCAGGTGCTGCTCGATCTTGGCTATACCATCCGCGACCCCGACAAGGTCAAGGCCTTTGAGGAACAGCAGCAGGAACTGAAGACGCATCGCAACCGCCTGCTGGTTGCTTCGGTGCTTACTCTGGCTGCGCTCGGTATTATGTCGATGATGTGGGCGGGTGTCATGGCCTGGTGGCATCCGTATGCAACCATGATATTGGCCCTGGCCACGATGTTCGGCCCGGGCTGGTACATCAAGAAAAAGGCCTGGCAGTCGCTGCGCCGGGGCATACTCAACCAGCATAACCTGCTGGAGTTCGGGGCTTTTTCTGGTCTGATCGGCGGCATCGCTGGCCTGTACAACCCCGTCTTTCCGGCCACCGAGTTTTTTGGCGTATCGGTCTTTATCACAACCTACCACATACTGTCCGGCTGGTCGGCCAACAAGGTGCGGGCCCGGGCCTCAGAGTCGGTACGCAAGCTTCTGGACCTGCAACCTGACACCGCCCGCCGGGTGAATGAGGATGGCAACGAACGGGAAGTAGAAATTGATCAGCTGGAGATCGGCGATCGGGTCCGGATCCGTCCCGGCGAAAATATTCCCGTCGATGGGGAGATTCTTAAAGGTCGCTCCGGGGTGGACGAGAGCATCGTGACCGGTGAATCCATCCCCGTGGAAAAAGGCGAAGGCGATCAGGTGGTGGGCGGATCGATCAACCAGACGGGTAGCCTGCTGGTTAAAGTGACGGCCCTTGGAGACGATTCTTTCCTGCAGCAGATTGCCCGACACATCGAGGCGGCCCGCGCCATGAAGCCCGGCATCATCCAGCTGGTGGACCACGTGCTCAAATACTACGTGCCCGGCGTAGTGGGGTTTGCCATACTATCCCTGCTTATTTGGACGCTGGGCCTCTGGCTGGTAACAGGCGAAACGAACCTGCCCCGCGCAATCTTTGCCATGCTGGATGTATTCGTGCTGGGCTATCCCTGCGCTTTGGGTATGGCCACGCCGCTGGCGATGATTCGAGGCGGAGGCATGGCGGCCGACCGGGGCATCCTGATGCGTTCGGGGGGAGCCTTTCAGATCATGAAGGACATTGACACCGTGGTGCTGGACAAGACCGGTACGCTTACTATTGGCGAACCCAAAGTCGTGGACGTGTTTACCACCGACCACATGAGTAAAAATGAATTTCTCAGGCTGGCCGGGGCCGCTGAACGAAACTCCGAACACCCGCTTGCACAGGCGGTGGTTGATTATGCAGGAGGTAACGTTGACCGATTCCCCGAAGCCACTGATTTCGATTCTACCACCGGCAAAGGAATCCGGGCCACCGTTGACGGTCGCACCATCCGGGTGGGCAGCCTGGAATTCCTGCGGGAACAGGGAATTAACATAGAACAAAACAGCTCCTGGATTTCCGACCATGAACAGCAGGGGCACACCGTCATCGCCATGGCCACCGACGAAACCCTGTCCGGATTTTTTGCCCTGGCTGATACGCTCAAGGAGGACGCGGAAGAGACGGTTGGGCGACTGAAGGACATGGGACTGAACCTGGTGCTGCTGACCGGTGACAACAAGCGAACGGCCCGGGCGATCGCTGATCAGGTAGGGATCGAACAGATCGAAGCCCGGGTGCAGCCGGATCAAAAGGCTGAACGCATCCGCAGCATACAAGAGGAAGGCAAGCGCGTGGCGATGGTCGGCGACGGCATCAACGACGCCCCGGCCCTGACGCAAGCCGATGTGGGTATGGCTATCGGCACGGGCACCGACATTGCCATCGAATCGGCCGATGTGATCCTGATGGGTGAACGGTTGTACGCCCTGGTCGAGGCCTTCGAAATTGGGGAAAACTCCTTCAAGAAAACCAAACAGAACCTGTTGCTGGCCTTCAGCTTCAACGGCATCGGCGTGCCCCTGGCAACAACCGGACTACTCTATCCGGTCTGGGCGATGATCGCCATGGTGGCCAGCGTGACGGCCGTATTGGCGAACTCCTTCTTGGGGCGACTCATTTCCAAAGCTTCCCGGTTCAGAGAACAGGAGAAAAGCCGACAGCAATCCATTACCTATCGCGTCCCCAACATGCACTGCGAAGAAACCATTTCCAGCACGCTCAACAAGCGATTTGAGGATGTTATCGTAGAAACGGATCTGGATCAAAACGAAGTAACGGTCGTGTTCACCAATGGCAACGTCAACGATTCCAGCCTGCGCGAGGCGCTGGTGGAAATGGGATATAAACCGGAATTGGAGCACCGATAACTTTTATTAAAAGTTCAATTATTATGATACGATATTCTATTTTTCTTTTGCTATCGCTCGTACTTCTATTCTCGGGTTGTGAACAAAACTTCGTTAAAGACTGGGACAGCCAGCCGCAGGATATGACCGCCGCGATGGGCGTGGTGCCCGACTCCCTGCAGGCCATAAACCTGGCGCCTTTGGTCAAGGCCTATCACGATGGTGGAGACCTTTACTTCATCCACACCGAAGCATCGGACTCTTCGGTAGCCAATATGCTGACCGAGATGATGGGACCAAAGGTAGTGCATATGCCGAAGCTGGCACAAACCCCTGATACATTGCTTGCTGATATTTACGTCTTTAAAAACGGGATCGAAGGACACGGCCCGTTTGGATTCCAACCCGATATCTTTGGTTCCGTTCCAGGTGATCCCACCTATAGCCCACTACGTTCCATTCACCTGGTTCGCTGGAACGAAGAGGCCGAACCCCGAGAATTGAAAACCTTCGAGGCTCTCATGGATGCTCGATCTAATGGAAAACTTACGATTGAAGAGGCCGGCATTGTGGTCAATATGCCCGTACTGGTCTGGCCCGGTGGACACCGGTAAATTACCGCTTGACTCTGGGGTATGGTACAGGCCTTATATTGTATGATAGAATATAAAACAGTCATTAATTATGGATTCGACCCAAACCACTAAAACCAACAATCAAACCTGGAAGCAGAAAGCCTCCAGCTTTGTTGCCCTGTTTACCTCTACCGGCACATTAATATGCTGTGCCCTGCCCGCGGCGGTTGCCGCTTTTGCTGGCGGTGCGGCCGTGACCTCCATGATTTCTACGTTTCCGTGGATGGTTACCCTGTCTGGCTACAAAGTATGGATTTTTCTTGGATCCGGAATTATGCTGCTTATAAGTGGCATTCTGGTGTACCGCCCAAAAGGTAAAGTGGCATGCAGCATTACCGGAGGTCAGGGATGTGAAATGGCTGGCCGATTTACCAAAGTTATGTTTTGGTCTTCGGTCATCATTTATAGCACCGGAGCTTTTTTTGCCTACGCACTGGTTCCAATTATGAGGTTTCTGGGAATTTAACCATCTATTTAGTCAGCCAAATACTATGAGTACTCGTTATCCAAAGATTGTTACTAGGTTACTATTAATTTTCATTGTTGTCGGACTGTCGCAGGTAGTTGTCAGTAATTCCTATGCCCAAGGTGGTCACGGCCCGGTATTTACGTTGGCTACCCCCACCCTCGGACAGGGTGAACTCAGTTTTGATGTGATGGCGATGTCTACCCGGCAAGGCAACTCGGCATGGATGCTCCGCCAGAACTGGCATTACGGTCTGACCGAAGATATTCAACTGAACATATCAGTTCCCACCCCTCTGCAAAGAATTGCTAATCCCCCTCAAGGCCGACTTGGCACCATGATGGGCAGTTACGGTGACCTGGAGGTCTCGGGGCTGTTTCGCTTATTTAAAACCTATCCGGGGGTCGGGCAACGGTTTGAATCGACCCTGTTGCTCAGTGGGTCAGTCCCGACCGAAGACAAACGAGGAGGCCTTCATGTAGGTCCAAGCCTGCACGGCGGACTCGTAACCGGCTATGCTTCGCGGACCTTCTACGGGTGGGCCGGGGGCGGTTATCAGTATTACACCGAGCAGCACAACGACCGGCTGGGAGATATTGCGTATGTCACCGGCGTAATTGGCTACCGGCCGCCCGTCTTCCAACACGATTATCCCAAACCGGACTGGCGTATTTTTGTAGAGAGCGTCACCGAATGGGTTGGCAATAATGAAATGGGAGGTCTTGAACAGCCAAATACAGGTGGCACAAAATCGTTGCTCGGTCCCAGTGTATTGGGACTGTACGGGAAGTGGGGATTGTCCGGGGGTATTTTATTTCCGGTATACTCGAGCTTTCCCGGCACGCAAGACTCCGAATCGTATCGGCTGAACTTTGTACTATCATATTGGTTTTAACTATAAAAACGTGAGGTTTTATTATGAAGAATTACATCGTATTATTTCTAATCGGTCATTTCCTGATTCCCCTGCAGGGGCAGGGTCAACTTTTGGAAGTCAAACAAACCGTGTTTGGCATGGACTGTGCGCCCTGTGCCTACGGTCTGGAAAAGCGCATTCAAAAAATGGATGGAGTAGAATCCGCTTCGGTCAGCCTTAACGACGGTTTGTTAACGGCTAACCTGAAACAAGATAATAAACTAACTCTTAGCGACATTCGCCAGGCCGTTGAGGAAAGCGGATTTAAAGCCAAGGAAGCGAACATCACTGTAACAGGAACGGTGACCAAGAATGAATCAGGCAGTCTTGTTTTGGAAACAGTTGTGGGAGAGCATTTCATATTGGAAGCTGAAAATGAACGCAAACTTAAGGATATTTCAAATACCAACGGCTCTCTGACCATAACCGGTAAAGCGGAAACGAGTGACGGGGCCGGGACTAAGCTGTGGATAGCGAGCTTTGATAAAACAAAAGCGTAATTCTCTTTCATCCCAACAGATTTCGAAATTATGAGAGAAAACATGGACGAAAAGTATGAGGGCATCACAACCTACAAAATCGGGGAAGTGGCCCGCAGAGCTTCCGTCAACAAAGAAACGGTTCGCTACTACGAAAAGCGAGAGCTTATTCCACAACCAGATCGTCGTCGGTCGGGCTACCGGATTTTTACCCAACGGCATATCGACCAGATCAAGTTTATTAAACGAGCACAGGAACTGGGCTTCACCCTAAGTGAGATCCAGGAGCTGCTGGATCTTCGTATGGACGAGCACACCACTTGCACCGAGATCAAAAGTGAGGCGCAAGAAAAATACCAGGATGTGGTAAAAAAAATCGAAGATCTACAGCGAAT
The DNA here is from genome assembly GCF_031569985.1 of Aliifodinibius sp. S!AR15-10. NCBI lineage: Bacteria > Pseudomonadati > Balneolota > Balneolia > Balneolales > Balneolaceae > Fodinibius > Aliifodinibius sp. S!AR15-10. The sequence continues at coordinate 42,851 of NZ_JAMQKA010000005.1, forward strand.
TAAGTGGACCCTGCTTGAGCTGATCGACTCATGCGCGGGGGAAGGACCGAAAGGTGATTGCCCTATTCTTGGTGCCTTGGAAGGAGAGACTGATACAGGACAGAATTTAAGATAATAGCAAGTAGAGATATTTTTTATCTTTATTTAAGTATTTAATTAAATAATATATTTATTATATTCGTGTTGTATTAATGAAACACAACTAACCCCCAACAATCATGAGCAAACAAGAATGTATTCGTGAGGTCGCTGACCTTAATCAGATTAACAGGTGCATTGAGTCCCTGGACGAAGTAGAAGAATCCATTGACCGACTGGTGGACATTCTTAAGCTGACTGCCAATGACGTACGTCTAAAAATCCTTTACCTTCTTAACAAGGAAGATGAGCTTTGTCCCTGCGACCTGAGTGATATCCTGGATATGAGCGTACCGGCGGTCTCCCAGCACCTTCGCAAACTCAAAGACGGAGGACTGGTGGAGACCGAGCGGGACGGGCAAACTATTTTTTATTCGTTGAATCCGCTATTTAACAGGATTCTTTCACCAAATTTCGATCAAATCAAAGATAACAATATTCTGGAGGTATTAGCCGCATGAAGGAGCAAAACCAAGATAACACTGATACAAAGTGGATGGGTGCCGGCCTGTTTGCCGCGTTTGTCGCGTCCCTTTGTTGCGTAACTCCAGTGCTCGCATTTCTGGCAGGTATCGGCGGTGTGGCATCTACCTTTTCGTGGATCGAGCCCTTTCGCCCGTACTTGATAGGGCTTACCGCTTTGCTGCTGGGCTTTGCCTGGTACCAAAAACTTAAACCCCAATGGGATCCGGAGTGCGCCTGTGAGGAAGATCCCTCGTTCTGGAACACCAAGGGATTTTTAGGTATCGTAACCATACTGGCCGCACTACTGCTGGCTTTTCCCTACTACTCGGATGCCTTTTTCCCTAAACAGGACAAGCAGGTCGTGTACGTGCAGGAAAGCCAGGTGCAAACCATCACCTGGGACATCAAAGGGATGACCTGCACCGGCTGTGAGGCAACTGTCGAAAATGCTGCCAGCGGTGTAGATGGAGTTCTGGAAGCCGCCGCTTCCTATGATGCTGGTAAGGCAACCATCAAGTATGACCAGAGCAAGACCAACCAGGAAACAATTAAAGCCGCTATCAACAAAACCGGTTTTACGGTAGCCGAGAAGCAGGCCAATTAGCAGTAGCCGTATTACCTGCTTTGACCATACCCGACCATTTATTCTATCATTAATTTAAGAATTTGCTTAAATAATAAATGTTATGAAAGAACAAACCTTGAAAGTATCCATAAGCGGCATGACCTGTGACGGCTGTGCCCGAACCGTGGCCAACCAATTTGAGGATAAAAAGGGAGTGCTGGACAAAACCGTCAGCTACCCCGACGAGCAAGCCGAGATCACCTACGATCCGGAACAAATCACCAAAGAGGAACTGATCGACACTATCAATGCGACTGGACACTACAAGGTAACCGGTGAAATCGGTGACCAGGATAACGGCAGGAGCCGGTATTCTCTGGTGATCATCGGCGGCGGTTCCACCGCCTTTGCCGCAGCCATCAAGGCCAGCGAGCTGGGTGGCACCGCCCTCATCATCAACAAAGGGCTGCCCACCGGAGGTACCTGCGTGAACGTGGGCTGCGTGCCCTCCAAGACGCTGATTCGTGCTGCCGAGGCCCACCATCGGGCAAAGAATCCCGGTTTTGAAGGCATTGAAACACAAAGTCGTATTACCGATTTCAAGAAGATCATCGACCAGAAACGGGAGATGGTTCAGGATCTGCGCCAGCAAAAGTATATCGACGTGATCAAAGACGATCCCAGCATTACCCTGCTGGAAGAACGAGGCACCCTGGTTGACGAGCATACGGTCGAGGCAGGAGGCGAAACGTACCATGCCGATAACATTCTGATCGCCACCGGGGCATCCACCTTTGTCCCGGACGTGCCGGGACTGGAAGAGACCGGCTACCTGACCAACGAAACCGCCTACGAGCTCAAAGAACTCCCCGAACATCTGATTGTATTAGGCGGTGGCTATATCGCCTTGGAAAACGCTCAGCTTTTTGCACGGTTGGGTTCAAAAGTGACCATCGTACAACGCTCGGAGCACGTGCTCAGCGACCAGCCCAAAGAGCTGGCACAGGCGCTGACCGGATACCTGGAAGCGGAAGGTATCGCCGTGCTCACCAATACCGAACTTCAACAGGTACAGTCTGACGGAGATGGAAAAGTGGTATCATTGACTGTGGACGGCAAAGAAACCACCCTCAAAGCCACCCATCTTTTGGTTGCCACCGGTCGCCGGGGCAATACCAAAGACCTGGGACTGAAAAATGTAGGTCTTGCCACCAAAGGACGCGGCTACCTGCCCGTGGACAAAACCATGCGTACATCCGTTCCCAATATCTTTGCCGCCGGCGATGTGACCGGCAAGCACCAGTATGTCTATACCGCCGCTTACGAGGGTAACTTGGCGGCAGAAAATGCTTTCCGCAGTTCTTCCCGAAAAGCCGACTATTCGGTGCTGCCGTGGGTGATTTTCACCAACCCACAGGTAGCCGGCATCGGCATGGATGAGCTTCAGGCCCGCGAAGCCGGTATTGACTACGACACCGCCAAGCTTACCCTGGACAACGTGCCCCGCTCCATTGCGGCCCGCGATACCCGCGGGTTCATCAAGCTGATCCGAAACAGAGAAAACGACCGGCTGGTGGGCGCACGCATCCTGGCCCCAGAGGGCTCGGAGCTGCTGATGGAGCTGGCCTTGGCTATGCGGCATGGGGTGACTGTGCAGTCGCTCAAATCTGAATTCTATCCTTACCTGACCCTGTCGGAAGGTATTAAATTAGCGGCGCTCACTTTCGACAAAGACGTCAAGAAGCTTAGCTGCTGCGCTGTATAAATGACAATCCCCAATTAATACCAAAATATCTATGTCTCGTTTTGATTTCCTGAAAAACAAATATGCCAAAGTCGGTTTCTGGGGTATGCTTGTTGCAGCTATTTGCTGTTTTACGCCGCTGCTGATGTGGGGATTTGCTACCGTGGGGCTGGCGGCCTTTACCGCCTACCTCGACTATGTGCTCCTTCCCGCACTTTTCATCTTCATGGCACTGCTTCTCATTGGTTATAATCAGTACCAAAAAAATAAATCATCAAAGCAAAAAGATGAAGAAGGCCGAAAGTACTAACAACCAACGCAATGACTGGGCGGATGCTGTGCCCGCACTCGTGATTCTTCTGCTCCACGTGATCTGCTGTATTGGAGTGGCCCTGTTTGTGCTGCTCGGAGGAGTAGGGATGTCGGCCATGCTCGCGTCCAGGGGATTTTGGGCTATTGCCATTGGAGGGCTTGCTGTTTCCATAGCAGGGTACTTGTTTTTCAGGCATAAAAACAGCTCCTCATCTACCACCTCTCACTCTGGAAAAGGAAATAAATCAACGGAAATTCAGTCTAATAGAAAATGATGGAGTCCGCGATGAATACAACACAATCGAAAGATACCAAACGCATCCTGCTCATCCTGCTGGCCCTGTTCTTGGGCGGGGCCGTACCTATTCAGCTGGTGACGCTCTCGACCGGCTATGCTCAGCTTGTGATAGAAAAAATAAAGGGACCGGAGATGATCATGACCGCCCATCAGTTTGCCAGCGGATATATTCCATTTGTCTATATCCCGGCGATTCTGGGATTAATTGTTATAGCGTGGTACTGCAAAACGCACTACCCGGATGTTTATCGGCGGATTGTAGTCGGTTTCGGCATTGGTGCGCTGGCTACGGTTGGACTGGATTTTTTTCGGCAGATGGCGGTCATCTATGAATGGCTACCCGGTGACACTCCTGAAATGTTCGGCATGATTGCTACCGGCAGCAAGAATTTCGCCTGGTACTACTCGGTTGGCTTTGTCATCCACTTCCTGAACGGCGCCAACTTCGGATTGATTTATGCTTTTGTGTGGGGTAAGCAATCCGGCTATAAAAGCGCGATAAGCTGGGCGGTATTCTGGCTAATCCTGGTCGAAATCGGTATGATGACAGCACCACCTATGGAGCCGATGGTTGGGCCATTCGGCATCAACTATGCCTGGCCCCAACTGTTTCTCAGCACCCTGATAGCCCACATCGCATTTGGGATCATACTGGGAATAGGCGTGCAGTATTTTCTAAAAGGGGAAGATAAGCGATGGTTAGTGCCGTTTCTACTAAACAAAAACTTAGGTTGAATAACATGAAACAGTCAGTTAACAGAATGAGTAGTTTAAAACCTCTTTTTAAAGCCGTGTTACAATATGACGATTCTATTGAAACACCTTTTTTTGACGAAAGCGAACCCGGATCCTACATTGGAAAAGGAAGGGGAACCATGGAAGGCGATAAGATAACCGGCCACTTCATATGGCGGCTCAATGCCGAAAATTGTGCATTTCTATGGACAAAAAAAGGGGATACTCCGCCACCCGGGATGCATCTCTGCAACACCTACTTTACCGGGCTGATGACTACTGAAAATGGAGCAGAGATTTCATTTAATGCGCGGGGTTATGGATTCAGAGGATATGACTCTGAACATCCTTATCTATGGAAACTAACCGCTGCTCTACGCTTTGGAACAGATAATAAACAGTTTCATTATCTGAATAACTCGCTAGGAATTTGGGAAGGAACCTTTAATGAAAACAACAAAGAGGCTTTGTATCACGCTTATCTTTCCGCACTTAAATGAAATTATATATGGCCGCAGTCGCCGGTGCATATTCTTTCAGATATAAATTTGATACGGAAATATTGCTAACATTTTAAAAATGGAAATGACTATGGCTTCGAATAAATTTGACCTCATCGTCATCGGAACCGGATCAGGCGGCTCACAGCACTAAAAAGATGGTCTATGCTTATCCTTCATGCTTCCGATATTCCGTATATGATATAGTTGCATTACCTTTGCCTTTAACTCACGATCACTTCAAGTTGATTAGTAACTATGGAATATTCCATTATCTGGATTTCCCACTATATACATAAGTAGCTTTTTATGTACAAGTTTTATTGCCACTAATGGTAACGAAAAGTTCTATACGCATATCTTTTAAATCTTAATTAGGTCTAATCCACAGGTTTGAATTCTATTAAATTTTATCAAATTTCGTTACGCGCTACTTTCAAGTAGCGTCTCTCTTGATGAATAGTCAGGGTCCCTAGCTTTGAACGGCTAGGGGCATATTTTTTTGAGCAGCAAAATTTTTACAATTTCATTGGATAAAGAGATTCGATAATTGATCCCTTAATTATAACCTTTCCTATAAATAAAAACCTGTGAGACAAATGCTGTTTTCCAAGCTTTCCAAGGTATTATCATAACTATCCAGCCTTAAAAGTTGTTGTGCACTTTGTCGTAGATCTAATCAGAATAGGGTAGGCATGGAACATCAGAAACAATAGCTGGTAAAAGGTAGGCTATTGGGGGTACCACTGGTTCTTATGTGTATTACACTTGCAATAGGTTGCTCAACAAAATATAACTATATGAACTAAATATTTGGACATATCATGCTACAGAACAAAAAAATACTCAATATATTGGTTGTACTTACCCTGGCCACAGGCTTATCCCTGACAGGATGCGAGTCGGCTACAAACAGCGGTAGTCCCTCACAGGGTGATGTAACCCTTCAGTTCGCGACCCCAATTTCTTCCGCCTCGAAAGCCAAAATCTCTTCTTCCAACCAGCTCCAGCAGACCAGCGATACGCTGACCATTGAAGGAAATAACGGAAAGCTGATTATCCATGACCTCCGCTTCATCGTGGAGGATTTCGAACTCGAACGTTCAGACGGAGAATGTGAGGATACCGAGGGCGGCGCCGAAGACCAGTGCGAAGAGTTTGAATCCAAACCCTTTTTCGTTGACCTGCCCCTACAAGGAGATACACTGAATCTGGATACCGCACCAATTCAACCTGGACTTTACAAGGAACTTGAATTTGAGCTCGATGATCTGGACCTAGATGAAGAAGACGGGGAAGAACGAGAATACAAGCAGCAGTTGATCAACCAAGTACGTGGTGAATTCCCGGACTGGCCAGACGAAGTGAGCATGGTTATAATCGGGGATTTTATCTCCAGCCAAGGAGATACGACCGCCTTTAAAACCTTTGCAGAAGCGGAGCTTGAAATTGAAATAGAGTTCAGCCCGCCCTTGGAAGTTGGTGAAAATACGGTAAACAAACTGCTCAGAGTCAATATTGATCCGGCAGCCTGGTTCCTTCGCAATGACGGAACGGTCAGAGACTTGTCACAATACGATTACGAAAGTACCGGGCAAATTCTTGAATTCGAAGTCGAAATTGAAAACGGATTCAAAAGTGTCGAAGTTGATGAAGACGATGAGCAAAATGACGACGATTAACCATGGATAAGCAAAAAAGATAAAGTCGACTTCTTGGTTATAGCGCCAGGCATCAATCTTTAGGTGCCTGGTGTTTTTATTTTAGTAATTTTAGCAATTTTAACTGGAAAAAATGTTAAATAGTTCAAAATTACATATATGTAAGGCTTTTTCGGGAAACTGTTTCCCACAATTCCCCCTTGGTACTACAAAAAGTACTACATAAAATTCCCAAATTGCAGCCCATTGCTGGCACAGCGATATCTCGTACTGGCTTTGGAACATAGAGACCAAGGTACCCCCGTTTAATATTTAATTTAATTGAAAGGTGACTATGTTAGTACCTTTTAAAACCTACTCTCATACTTTTTACAACTTACTTTGGTTCTATAATCCTTTAGGTAATCAGCCCATTACGGTTGGCTGTAGCCAGCAAATCATTGGCAGCCAGGTGTACATACCTGTTAGTTACTTCAATGCGTTTGTGGCCCAACATATTTTTAACCTCAATTACGTTGAAGCCGCTACGAAGCAGAAAGGTCGCGCACGAGTGGCGCAGCCCGTGAAAATGAATGGAGTCCTTAAATCCGGCTTTCTTGCAATAAAACTTAAATTGCGTCGAAACAGTCCGGCCCGCTAGTTTGATGTGGTGCTTGTCGGTTGATTTCGGGCTGGGAAATACGTAGCCGGTTTGGGGATTTCCCATAAACTTCTGCCACGCCCGAAGCCGCCAGTAGACCGGATCAAAAATGGGAACGGACCGTTCCAGCCCGTTCTTGGTATCGGTAACCCGCAAGAACCGTTCTTCCAGATTCACATGGGACCACTGCAGCTGGGTCACTTCCTTGAGGCGCAGCCCGGTATAAAAGGTCAGGGTAATCAGGGGCTTAAACCAAAATTGCATTTGCCGGGGATGTTTAATGGTTCCGGCCTTACGCTGGGCATGTTGATATGTCCGGAATGTATTAAATAGTTTGTTGAGCTGCTGCTGGTCAATAATCTTTTCCACCAAATTATCTCGAACTTTTGGCAAACGAATATCATCGCACGGATTTTCTTCGATAATGTCATTTTCTACAACCCAATTGAAAAAGGCCCGAAGATGGCCAAGGTAATTTTTCTGTGAGGCTAAGGCCAGTTCCTCCCGAAGGCAAAACACCCGTATGTCGCCCGTGTTAACCCGACTAATCGGCATGGTTTCGCCTACCTGCTCGGCAAACTCCTGGAGAATATACCGGTAGGTCTGTTTGGTCTTCGCTGTGACATTCGTTTTTTGGGCTAAAAACTGTTCGCGCAGACTCTTAAGAAATGGACTGGTAAACGCGGTACCATTGAGTTTCTGGGTTTTCTCAAATTCTTTGAGGTTCCAGTCGTCGGCAAAGGGATTGATCTGACCGGCCTCATAGAGCCGTTCGTACTCCAACTTCTTTTGTTCGGCGACCTTTTTGTAGCGGGTGCCCAGTGCGTAGGTTTTGGTAATCGGTTTTCCATCCAGGTGCGTCTTGAAGACTAGGGAATAGTTGCCCCCTCGTTTTTTTAAGCTGGCCATATTTCGTAGGTTGGGATTGGTTAGTAGTCAACCAAAATGTACTACTATTTGTACTACCGGAAAAGGAAAAAATGTTGCTCTCGTGAAAAAGTTTCATTTTTCCGGGAGTGAAAGAAAAGCTTATTATAACCTATAAATGTGTTTAATGGGCTTTTAAGTTTGTTTTTGATGAGGTCATTAAAAAATCTGCTAACCCACATCATCCTGAACTTGTTTCAGGATCTCGTGGGGTTCATGACGTTGATATAGACCAACAAGTGATCAACGCTAGTTCTCCGACAGATGTCGGAGATCCGGGATGACACAGAGGGGATTTATCTGTTTTTTGCCATTAAGTTTAATCCCTAAACGCGTTATAAATTTGATTTTCTTTTATGGAAAGTAATCATGAAGAGGAAGTAATTCAGATCGATGAAACCAGGCATCTGGACGTCCCAACTCGAAAAGAACGAGTACTCCATTCGTTATTCTCAATATTTCTCGGGTTCCTTTTAGTGCAGATTATCGGTTTCTGGCTATTCCCGGGCGTTGGGCTCGGAGGGCTCTATATGTTTTCTTCTGCCCATTCCCTGGTTAGCTTTATTGGTGATATAACAAATATAGTTATCGTTGCTTTTCTTGCGATTTGCGGTGTCTTCGGCTGGTTTCAGGGCCAATATTTTACTGATCGTTTGAAGGGCTGTATTACATGGTGGAAGTTTTGGTGAATACTAGCTAAAACCCAGTTTGTTCTTTCGTCAAGAAAGGATTTTGTATTGCTTTTCTTTTTATTTTTGATCTGATGAAGCAAAATATCATTCCAGATTCTTGAAGTTCGTGTCGATCGTATTAAATTAGAAAAAAAGCCCTAACCTTGGATCTAAATAAAACAATCGGTTTGGGTTAATAAATTTTTGGGTAAGGGACAGTCCTATGACTCGAACCAAAGAACTCAAAAGTGGCCGCAAAGCATTCAGGCAGCAGGCTTGGGCCGATGCGTACGCCGCTCTTTCATCAGCAGATAACAAAACAGCGCTTGCCCCCGAGGACCTTCAAAATCTTGCTAAAGCAGCATTTCTTATCGGTAAAGAACCTGAAAGTATAGACATCTGGACACGGGCTCATCATGAATACCTTGAGCGTGATGCCATTCCGCATGCAGTATACTGCGCGTTTTGGATCGGAATGATTCTGTTCAATCTGGGTGAAGGTGCCCAGGGAAGTGGCTGGATGGCCCGTGCCCGCAGACTAATTGACAGCTACCAAAACGTATGTGCTGAGGAGGGATTTCTGCTGGTGCCGGAGGCTCTACAGCATATGCGCAGTGGCGACCATGAAACTGCTCATCAACTGTTTAGCAGAGCTGTAGAGCTTGGAGAGGATTTCCAGAACAAAGATCTGATGACATTGGGGCAGCTCGGCCGGGGACAGGCCCTGATAAACCAGAATAAGATTGAAGAAGGCACTACCCTGCTTGACGAAGCGATGGTAGCAATCCTTGCAGATGAAATATCCCCGATTGTAGCTGGCATCGTATATTGTGCGGTTATTGAAACTTGTCAAAAAATCTATGACTTGCGCCGAGCACAAGAATGGACGTCAGCACTCACCCGCTGGTGCGATTCCCACCCCGAGCTGGTCCCCTACCGTGGGCAATGCCTGGTCCGCCGCGCAGAGATTATGCAACTCCACGGAGAATGGTCTGCCGCTATAACAGAAGTAAAACGAGCTTGTGAGCTGCTTTCCGCCCCCCCTGGAGAGCCCGCTGCAGGAGAAGCATTTTACCGGCTCGCAGAACTCTACCGGCTACAGGGCAATTCCAATAAAGCCCTGGAGATGTACCGACAAGCCAGCAAATTTGGACGTAAGCCTCAACCCGGCCTGGCGCTACTAAGATTGGAACAAGGAAAGCCCGATGTGGCCAAAGCGGCGATCCAGCAATTAGAAAAAGAAAAACAGGATCCCATAGGTCGCTCCCGCCTGTTGCCGGCATTTGTAGACATCATGCTTGAGACTAGTGAAATTTCTGCGGCACGTGTAGCTGCAGACGAACTTTCAAAAATAGCATCTCAGTTCAAGGCTCCCTACCTGCAGGCCAAAGCCGATCATGCCGGGGGAAGTATTCTTTTAGCTAATGGAGAAGCCCGTTCATCAATCGAAAAACTGCGCCGGGCCTGGGAGCTATTTCAAAGTATTGAGGCGACATACGAATCTGCACGCACCCGCTTGCTCATTGCCCGGGCATGCCGCGAACTCGGTGATACTGACACCATGCAGATGGAACTTGAAGCTGCACGGTGGATTTTCCATCGACTTGGTGCCATACCCGACATTGAGAAGGTGGACTCCTATCTCGACAAGGACTCGCTGGATCCTGCGCACGGACTGACCTCGCGTGAGCAACAGGTATTGAAGCTGCTTGCCACAGGAAAAACGAACAAAGAGATCGGTGCTGAGCTTTTCATCAGCGAGCGAACAGTGGATCGGCATGTCAGCAATATCCTGGGAAAACTTAATGTCCCATCGCGTGCCGCTGCTACGGCGTATGCCTATGAACATAATCTCATCTAAGCCTTTTGGGTAATACTACCCATTTCCCCATCACTACAAAATTGGGTAGTCCCTCCGATTCGAGAGCCCGTCTTGTCATTTATATTCTTTTAGAGAATTCCCTGAGTGATCTCTCGTGAGCCAACCCCAATGAAGCGGAGGATGTCATGGACAAACAAATTCATCCCAATAAAAAGGAACTACAAACCGAAACAAGCACGAATCGTGAGCATCTGCTGGCAGATCTACCAGTCACGGAAAAATGCTATGAGCTTGCAGGCCTGTCAACAGCCGTATTGGCGGGCGGAGATGGTCCACCCGTCATATTGCTGCACGGCCCCGGTGAAACATCTGTCTGGTGGATGAGAGTCATCCCCAAACTGGTAAAAACACACAAAGTGATTGTTCCCGATTTGCCGGGCCACGGTTCCTCTAGGATAGCCGGGGGTACCTTGAATGCAGATATTGTATTCGAATGGCTCAGTAAACTGATAGAGCATACCTGTCCCACTCCTCCCGTACTGGTAGGAAATATTCTCGGCGGATCTATTGCGGCCCGTTTTAGTGTGAATCACGGAGAACAAGTGGGACAGTTGATACTTGTAAATTCTCTTGGACTCGGAAAATTTAGACCGGCCCCAAGTTTCGCTTTCAGGTTATTCCGTTTTATGATCTGGCCGACCGAGAAAAATTTCGACCGTTTCTTTCCACATTGTATGTACGATGTAGATGATCTGAGGAGCAATATGGGGAAATACTGGGAACCTTTTATTGCATACAATCTCGAATGCGCAAATGACAAAGAAAGTAGTAATGCCATGCAATTCCTGATGAAAACGCTTGGTATTCCCAAGATACCTGAGGATGATCTCGAAAAGATCGACGTGTCAACGGCATTAATCTGGGGTCGCCATGACAAGGCAAACAAGCTGTCAATCGCGGAAGCGACAAGCGAACGCCATGGATGGCCCCTATATGTCATTGAAAATGCCCGGGACGATCCCAAACTCGAACAGCCCGAAGCATTTGTGAAAGCCCTATATACCGCCCTCGAAAATAGTAAAGACTCAATCGAGGAAACACGTTGAGCGGATAGGTAATGCCTATCAGCCATCCTGAACCTATGAACTAAGATTGATTCAGGATCTGGCAAAGACGACAAACGTTGAATTAAATATGATCCCATTATCAAACTTAACTCTATTAGCTCGGCTGATGGTACCCGGCCTTGGTAAAGTTGACCGCCCGGAAGGGATCGGAGGGAAGCGTGAAGAAAAAATCTGTGATTTTTTTAGTGGACCGTAGAGACCTTCAGGTCACCTTTACCTGCGCCGGCGATTTTTTTCTTTGTTTTTTCATCGCTGAAAAAACAACAAACAAGAACGAGGAGAAGGTTAACTTTAAAAGTTTTTTAGCGGAAAACAGTGATTGTGAACTATGGCTTCACAACTCAACCGCTAAGCAGTAGATGAATTAAGTTACAAAGAAAAAACACCTATTAGGAGGTACTGACATGACTAATCAGCATTATGACGAATCCTTTGGCAGAAAAGCACCAGAAAACTATGAACAATTTTTTGTTCCGGCTATTGGACGCCCCCTGGCGGAAGATATCATTCGGGAGGCAGCACTTACGCCCGGTGAGAAGGTCCTTGATGTTGCATGTGGGACAGGCATCGTAGCCAGGCTGGCAGCAGAAAAAGTCACACCAAACGGCACGGTCTCCGGGCTGGATGTCAATCCCGGTATGCTGGCAGTCGCGCGATCCATCGCCCCGGATGACGCAGTAATTGACTGGTACCAGGCAAGTGCAGAAGCGATGCCCCTGTCTGACGAGATCTTCGATGTAGTAATATGCCAATTGAGCCTTCAGTTTATCGAAAATAAAGTGGTTGCCCTGCAGGAAATGCAGCGTGTACTTACCCCAGGTGGACGTATTTTGTTAAATGTTCCCGGCCCGATATCAGAACTGTTTACCATTATGGCAACTGAAATGGAACAAAATATAAGTACAAAAGCTGCTGGTTTCGTCAAGCAGGTATTTTCCCTACATGACACTGGTGAAATTGATCAACTTATGAGCAACGCTGGATTTGAGGAGATTAAAATTCAGCCGGAAATCAAGAGCTTGAAACTGCCAAGTCCTGAAGAATTTCTCTGGCAGTATGTGCACAGCACCCCGATGGCGGCGGTTGTATCTGAAGCTGACGAGAAGTCGCAAAGTGCTCTTGAATATGCGGTGACCAAAGAATGGAGTAAATTTGCGCAAAATGGTTCCATGACCTATAAACAGAGAATTGTAACAGTGAGCGCCAAAAAAGTGGAAACATAATATCGGTAGTTGTATACGCTAGACAGTAGCTATTTGACAATCAGGAACCAACCTTCCCATTTGCTGGCGGATTTTTATCACTAGAAAAATAAATATCACAACGGGAATAAGACTACTAAATGATAACCAAGACTCTTTGCCAGACTACCCAAACCTCTTTGCTAGGCTACACAAGTCTCTTTGGCAGACCACCCAAGCCCCTTTGGTAGGCTACCCAAGCCTCTTTGGTGGGCTACTCAGAGTCTTTTGGTAGGCTACTACGTGATTATTAACCCTAATCATACACATAAAACCCTTCCCCGGTCTTATTCCCCAATTTGCCCGCATTCACCATCTTGACTAACAGTGGGCAAGGACGATATTTCGGATCCTTGAACCCATCATACAGTACTTCCATAATATCCAGACACACATCCAGGCCAATAAAATCTGCCAGTCGCAAGGGGCCCATCGGGTGATTCATCCCCAATTTCATGACGGTATCCACATCCTCTGGCTCGGCTACGCCTTCGTGCACGCAAAAGATCGCCTCGTTGATCATCGGCATCAGCACGCGATTGGAGACAAATCCCGGTGAATCTTCCGCTTCCACCGGTGTCTTGTCGATCAGTTTGGAGATCTGTTCTACACTCTCAAATGTCTCACTACTCGTTTCCAGCCCTTTCACCAATTCCACAAGCGTCATAATCGGCACCGGGTTAAAGAAATGCATCCCGATAAATCGATCTGGGCGGCCGGTAACGGCGGCTAACTTGGTAATGGATATCGATGACGTGTTGGAAGCTAAAATAGTATCTTCGGAAACCGCTTCATCAACTTTTTGAAACACCTCCTTTTTCAGGTCAAGAACCTCTGGAACGGCCTCTACCACAAGATCCGCTTCTTCGACTCCCTTTACGAGGTTGGTGTAGGTTTTAATATTGTCGAGCGTCTCAATTTTCTGAACGGAATCGATCTTTGCCTTCTCAACCATTCGCTCCAGGTTCTTTTCGATGGTAGCCAAAGCTTTATCCGCCAGCTCCTGCGAGGTTTCCACCAAGTGAACCGGGATCTCATTCATGGCAAAGACATGAGCAATACCGTTCCCCATTGTTCCACCTCCAATGACTGCTACTTTCTTGATATCCATTTTAGTTACTAGTTATTGGTTATTGGTTGCTTGTTATCAGGCTGTTATTTTCTGAGCTCAGTGTCAAGTATTATTCGCAGAAACCAAGCGTTATCATATCTCAGTAATAACAATTTGTTAATTGATAATTGTCTTTCTCCATTGAACCCACAATTTAGTTTTGTACATTTCTACAAATTTTTGATTCACCCCATCATCAATGAACAAATTTCTGAAAATTCTGCTGCTTGTAGTAATCGTTCTAACCGGATTAACCGGGCTCGGAATCTACTGGACTTTCTATCGAACCCTGCCGGATTATGAAGCGACGCATACCATACAGGGATTGAATAATGAGGTTCAGATTCACTGGGATTACTACGGTGTTCCCCACATTTATGCCGATAATAAACACGACCTGTATTACAGCCTGGGGTATGTGCACGCCCAGGATCGGCTCTGGCAGATGACCCTCACGCAGATGGCTTCCGAAGGTCGTCTGGCGGAATTTCTGGGGGAGGATCTTATTGAAGCCGATATTTTCCAGCGCACACTCGGATTCTGGAAAACGGCTCAGCAAATTGAAAAACAGTTGCCCGACTCCACACGGCAAGTCCTGCAATCCTATGCGGAAGGGGTCAACAACTATGTCGAAAGCCATCCCAATGAACTGCCGCTGGAATTTTCTCTGGTGGATATGGAACCGATTGAGTGGACCGTCACGCACTCGCTCGCCCTGGCCCGGCTGATGGCCTGGGAGCTCAACATTGCGTGGAAAAATGAGCTATCACTGGCTTATCTTTCACAACACCTGTCCCCCCAACAGTTTGTGGAGCTGTTACCCCAAAACGGTCTGCTATCCGACAGCCTGGCACAAACGCAGTTAAAAACAACTTCCCCCGAAAAAATGTTGGGACTGCTGGAGGGAGACAAAAAACTTCGCCAAATCTTAAAAGCGGAAGGCTTCAGTATTGGCAGCAACGCCTGGGCCGTCAGTGCTGAAAAATCCGATACTGACTACCCTCTGCTGGCCGGAGATCCTCACCTGGGGCTTAGCATGCCTGGCAAATGGTATGAAGCGCATCTGAATCTCAATGGAAGAAACCTCTCGGGAGCTACACTGGCCGGCGCCCCGATCATGGTGCTTGGCCAAAACGATGTGCTGGCGTGGACCTTCACAAACATTGTGCTGGACGATTCCGACTTTTTTATGGAAGCGATCAACCCGACCGACTCGACCCAATACATGGCAGACTCCCTGAATGGCCAACCGGTCTACCGGGACTTCGAAATTCAGCGGGAGCTGATCAAAGTTAAAAACAGCGATGACACCACATTCACCAGGCGATTGACCAAGCATGGACCGGTGGTCTCCGGTATCCACCACAACAAAGAGATTACCGAAGACCGGGTGATCACCATGAAGTGGAACGCCCATGAACCCAGCAGCGAGGTCGATGCTCTTTTGGGGATGAACTGGGCACAGTCGTTCGAGGAGTTTCAGCAACACCTTCCCCAGTTTAGAGTACCTGGCCAAAACCTGATATATGCCGATACCAGTGGAAATATTGCGATGTTCAGCCTGGGGGCCGTGCCCATTCGAAGTGGCAGTCCAATCCTGCTGCGCGAGGGTTGGAAACCTGAAAACGACTGGCAGGGATACGTGCCTTTTGAAGAGTTGCCCAAAAGTATCAATCCCGATACCGGCTGGGTTGCGAATGCGAATAACTCGATCCAACCAGAAAACAACTCATATTATCTCTCTATCTACTGGGAACCGGATGCCCGCTATGAGCGCATTCAGCAATACCTGACACAAAATGATCAGCTTTCGGTGCCCGTGTTCCAGGCTATGCAGCTCGACACCTATTCCATCTATGCCCAGCAGATGGCCGGCATGATATTACCGGTGCTCAAAAACTCTGATCATGATTTCGAGACGGTCATATCCTACCTCGAAAACTGGGATTTTCAGTATGAACCCAGCGAGACGGCCGCTTCCATCATGGATGTTTTTACACTTCGACTTAATGAAAACCTGTATAAAGATGAAATGGGGGAAACTGCCTTTTCCAACTTCATTCGTTACTCCGGTCTCCCCGCACGGATGTTAATGCGATCCCTGCAGCAGAACAGCTCTTTTTTCGATGATAAAAATACCGAAAGAGTGGAAACGCGGTCTGATCTTATTGTCAGCACAATGCAGGAAACCGTTGCATTCCTGGAATCCGAGCTGGGCCAGGAACCGTATGAATGGCGCTGGGAAAATATTCATACCCTAACCCTGAAGCCCCAGCTTTTTGGAGAGGCTGCTGAAAAACCCGATGCCAACACAGCGCTCAAACTCATCGTAAATAATCTGATGAACAAAGGCCCATATGCCGCCAGGGGACACAAAATGAGTGTAAACAACGGCTCGTACAGCTGGAGCAAACCCTATAAAATGAACCTTGGCCCCTCCATCAGGCGGATTGTAGACCTTTCCGACCTGGGGCGCACGCTCTCAATTACCCCAACCGGTCAGTCTGGCTTAATGCTCTCACAATACTATAGTGATCAGACTGAAAGCTGGCTCAACGGCCAATATAAATACGTTTACCAGGACAGTTCTCTTTTTGAGGAAACACTGCGCCGAACGATGATACTTCGACCATCCAAAAGTGAAGCAGAGTAACGTTGTAAGATTACAAATCTTTGACGTATGTTGTGCCTCACAAGTGCTGTAATTCTGATCTCACAGGGAACCCAGATTCCAAACATTGCTGTATTAAACCATCAATACATTCGTTACATTTTCACCGTATTAACCAGGAGATATAAGATTGATGAAAATTGATACCCCTCGGTTCTGCAATTTGTGCTTCTTTGCTCTTTTAATCGTGCTATCGGCTTGCTCCTCCTCCCGGGAAACAGCTTCTTCACCAGGAACGGAACAGCAGGAAACGATGGAACAGGAAAGTGTACTCAGCCAGCCAGAGACAGTAAAAGACTCAACGGCTGAAAACGGAAAGCCTGTCCCCCCTTCTGCATTAGTCCTTTCCGGGGAAACAACTGTTGAGGGTGTGCTGAATCAGATGAGCCTGAGGGAGAAGATCGGGCAGCTGTTTGTTACTTATGCCAACGGGTATTTTTTTAATGAAGATAGTGAAGCCTTCCAGGATCTGGAGGAAAAAGTCCAAAAATACCATGTGGGCGGTATCATCTTCAGCAGTGGCAATGTGTATGGACAGGCTGTGCTCCACAACAAACTGCAGGCCATGAGCAAGCTTCCCCTCTGGGTAACGCAGGATATGGAATTTGGCGCAGCCATGCGGGTTAGCCGCACTACCTACCTAAGTCCCGCCATGGGAATCGCCGCAACGCAGAACCCGGAATACGCCTACTGGGCCGGTAAAATAACAGCTCGTGAAGCCAAAGCCCTGGGCGTACATCAAATTTTTGCCCCTGTATTGGATGTAAATAATAATCCCGACAACCCGGTCATCAACGTTCGCTCCTTTTCAGGCGACCCCAAGACCGTCTCAACTTTTGGCAATGCTTTTATCAATGGCGTGCAGTCCGAGGGTGTTGTCTCCACTGCCAAACACTTTCCGGGGCACGGCGACACCGATGTCGACTCTCACCTGTCGCTGCCCGTGATCAATCATGGCTACATGCGCCTCGATACGCTGGAACTTGTGCCGTTTAAAGCGGCCATCGATGGCGGGATAGCCAGTATCATGAGTGCTCACATTGCGTTTCCCAAAATCAGCTCAAATGGTACCCCCGGCACACTCAATGAACAGATCCTGAATCGCATTTTGCTGGACTCTCTCAACTTCAACGGCCTGGTGGTGACCGACGGCCTTGAAATGCGCGGGATCTCATCTCGGTATTCCCCGGGTGAAACGGTGGTTAAGGCATTGAAAGCGGGTGCGGATCTCATGCTGCTCAGCCCCGATGAGATTACGGCCATCAATGAAATTGTGCAGGCGGTACATATGGGTAACATTTCCGAAGAACGGATCGACCGCTCGGTACGCAAACTATTGGCTTGGAAAAAACAGCACGGACTATTTGAAGATCGCATGGTCGACCTGGACCAGCTGGATAAGAAGATCAACACCCGCCAGCATCAGCTTATTGCGGATGAGATCGCGCGCAAATCGTTGACTGTAGTCAAAAATGAAGGAGATATTCTCCCGATTCGGCCATACAAATATCCCGAGGTGATGGTTCTCTCGATCGCCGATGATATTTCCGGGGATACCGGTTCCTATTTTGCCCGGCAGCTCAAAGAGTATCACCCGAACGTCACGTTTCATGTATATGACCGTCGAACAAGCGAAGAGGAGAAGCGCGAAATCAGGCAGGATGCCCGGGAAGCGGACCTCATCATCTTTGGTTCATTTATATATGTACGCTCAGCCCAGCCGATGCAGCTTTCTTCAGAACAGTTTGATTTCCTGAAAGAACTGGCCAATGGGACAAAGCCATCGCTGCTGGTAGCATTTGGAAATCCCTATATCGTGCGGGACCTTTCTGCAACCGACGCCCAGGTGATGGCGTGGTCGGCCAGGAGTGACCAGGTGCGCAATACCGTTCCCGCCCTGTTTGGCGCCTCACACATCAACGGCCGCATGCCGATTAATATTCCGGGTCATTACAAGATCGGGGATGGCATTGAAATACCACAGACCACAATCCGTAAAGATGAACCCGGCACGGTGGGATTATCCCATAACGCCCTGCGAAAAGTCGACGATATCATGCGGCAGGCTGTGTTTGACTCGACATTCCCCGGGGGCACGGTAACCGTACTCAAAAATGGCGTTATAGCGCATCAGAAATCGTATGGATACCATACCTATGACAAGCTGAAACCGGTGGAACCTACTGACATTTATGACCTGGCCTCACTTACAAAAGTGGTAGCTACCACTACGGCCATCATGCGGTTAGTGGATGAAGGCAAGGTCGAACTGGACGACAAAGTCTCCAAATATATTCCAGAATTCCGGCAGGTAGACAAAAGTGAGATCACAATTCACAACCTGCTGTCACATAATTCCGGGCTGCCCCCCTTCCGCGTATATGTCGACTCACTGAAGGACCGGGAGAAGCTGATACAGGCTGTAAAAGAGGAGCCGTTGATTTACGAGACGGGCACCGAATACCAGTACAGCGACCTCGGGTTCATCCTGCTGGCCGAAATCGTCGAACAGGTCTCGGGCAGTCGCATTGACCAATACATACGCAAAGAGATGTTCTATACCATGGGAATGAATTCGACCTTCTTCAATCCATCGCTGAAGGGACAGTGGATCAGCAGCCGAATTCCCCCGACCGAGGTCGACACAGTGTTTCGGAAAGATACGGTACACACGGTGGTGCATGACGAACGCGCGTTTTATATGAACGGGATTGCGGGCCACGCAGGACTCTTCTCCAACGGGACGGACCTTGCAGTATACGCACAGATGCTGCTGAACGGGGGTACCTACGGCGGACGGAGATATCTCAGTGAAGATGTTATTCAAAAATTTACTACCCGGCAATCCAACACAAGCAATCGCGGACTCGGGTTTGACCGCAAGAGCCCGGATTTCAGCACGGCGGGTACACTCACAAGTGACCGAACCTTTGGGCACACCGGTTTCACAGGCACCAGCATCTGGATCGATCCAGAGCGCAACCTCTCGATTATAATCCTAACAAACCGCGTGCATCCGTACCGCTCATACGGGCATAACATCAGCAAAATTCGGGCAGCGGTGGCCGATGCAGTCGTCTCTTCCATCATCGAGGAACAGCAATAATATGAATTTAGAGGAACTTCAATCTCGCTGCTACACCCCCTATTCCAACAGTCCTGACGCGGTGATCGTACAGAGTGAATCCGGTAAATTTTTTCCCGGGATACGAATCGAAAATATTTCATTTCCTCTAAGCATAACCGCGCTGCAGTGTGGAATGGTGATCTGCCTGAGTGAGGGTGAGGAACCGAAAAAGCTATTTCTCCCGGAAGGTTATGAATCCACTGAAAAACATCTTGATTACTGGACAAATGAGTTCAGCCTGGAATTCGTTGAAAACGGTCAAATTGATGGAGAAGCCTCTGAAATTCTCAAAACGAGTGATAGTATTAACAGTTCATTGCAAAGGCTTCTAGACCGCTCTCTCACGCCCTACTCCCAATTTCCGGTGTCTGCTTTGCTGGTAACAAGCAATGGTTTTGTTACTGGAGTCAATATTGAATTCAGTGCCTGGGATCTGGGGCTGTGTGCGGAACGGGTAGCCCTGGCTAAAGCACTGGCCTACGGAATTGACACCGCTGAGATCAACGCCCTTCACCTGCACAGCAGGCATGGAGATTTTAGTAGTCCCTGCGGTGCTTGCCGGCAGGTTATCGTGGAACACCTGCCCCGCATTCCCGTCTGCATTCATCATCCCGATGGCACACTATCCAGGCATTTTAGTTCTGACCTGCTGCCATATAGTTTTAAATCAGACTTTTTGAAAAAGAATAATCGACAGGATACCTCCGAATAATGAAATATATTGCCGTACTTGATTACGAACACCTTGATAACGGCCTGTTCCTCACTTCCGTTGCCAAGGCGTTTGCCGAACAGCAAAATCGCCAAACCCAGCTTGTGGTTGTGCACGGCGAGAGCGAATATACCGAGCGCCTTATTCAAACCGGCATCATGCGGGAGGAGGCGACAGTACGCGCTATCAAGGACCTGAACCACCGGCTTATTGCCCTTTTTGCAGACCAGGGCGTTTCTGCTGTCGGGCTCAATGGCTACCAGCGGGAATGTATCACGCTTAAAGACGATACCCTTGACATGGACCTTGATTATTTTAATCGACTGCACCAGGGGCCCGTCCTTGTACTCTCCAACCTTGTGCTGGATGAAGAAACCGCCCGACCGGTCCCCGTCCCCTTGCCACGCTACCTGGCATTTCTCCACGCTCAATTTTCCCCGAATGAGGTGTTTTTGTTTTCAAAATATGATCATATTTCGCCGGCAGCTGAGGGCGTGCCTTCTGATCCCCAAAAAGAACCACCTGAAGAATTGGCCCAATTATCGTTTCCCACAAAACTGACAACGGCCGAAGAATTCAGGAACCATATAGCTGATAATAACTAAAATGAGGTATAATTAGACTTATATTTTTGAAGATATCCCGTTTATTCTATTAAAAAGCTGAAAAAAACTATGATTTAGATTAGAAAACAGGATTTTTACTTGACAGTACAGATTGGAATGTATTAGTTTCGTCCAATCGATGGCGGTACAAAAGAATGTCATCAAATCGATTTAAACAACATTCTAATATTAATTTAACGGAGATTATATAATGAGCCGATATGATGAAATGAGTGAACTGTTAGACCAGCTAGAACCAGATATTAATAAGTTCTACAACAAAGGGAACAAGGCAGCCGGTACACGTGCGCGTAAAACGCTCCAAGAGATCAAAAAGACAGCACAAGATATTCGATTAGAAATCCAGGAATGGAAGAATACCGGTAAAGTTGACGAAATTTAAAGGATAAGTACTTTATACTTATTTACTTTATCTAGTTGGAAAAGGCCACTTAAATTAAGTGGCCTTTTCTTTATGCTTAGAAAATCCTCTCAGAACTCCTAGAAATCATAGTATAGGGTAAGACGTGGCATAAAGTCGCTTTCCGGCGTCAGACCCGTCAGCTCGCTCTCCTCATACACAGCAGCCTCGATGTTGGGCATCAGGTGGATGTTCTCTGCCAGCGTAAAATCAAGTCCTGCAATGAATACGGTAGCTGCTGACTGGCTGCTCATCGGAAAGTAATCGATGCCTTCCGCCCCACGGATGGGATCAAAGGTATGATCTACGCGAAGGTACCCTCCCGTTGTTTCAGTCATTCTGAAATTGGTGAACAGCGAGGCGATCTCAAGGTTCAGGTCGGTAGTGCCGCCGGTGGTAAAATTGGTGGCATTCTTGCGCTGTTGATGCGCCAGCAGTGCACCGACGTTAAGCTCTTCTGAACGGTATCCTACAAAACCCTGCAGGGTCATCCAGTCTTGTGAGCCCTGGTTGTCGTTATAATCACCATACACTTCTGCAACGATATTTCCGGTAATCTCATAGCTCAGGGCAAGCATGAACTTCTTTCCTTTGTTGATCTCGGAATTGTTGCTGTTCCCGTTGCCAAACATAAAGTGGTAGTTCCAGCGCCCATCCTGGTCGAGCTCTCCTTCAAATGAGAGTCCAAAATCCCGGGAACTCGCAAAATCCTGCATGTCCAGCGGCGTTTTTTCTACCGAGCGGTAGCCCCATACATCTTCCACGAGTCCGAACGTCGGTGTTGAGGATATGCCCGCTTCAATCTGATGCTGTCCACTGGTCCATCGCAAATACAGATCTTTGACGACCGGGCTTATTTTTGCGCTGGTACTGAAATCCCCTGGACTATTTCCTTCAAGACGAAATCGTGCGGAAAAAGCATCACTTATTTCCTGGTCATAAGTGAAATAGACCCGCCGAATCCAAAAGCCGTTTTCTCCGACAAGATCCGGGTCGTGGTTGGCAGCCATCCAGTAAAAGTCACTGTATACGCGACCACTCAGTTCCCCGTTGTTAATTAGATTTGATTGTGCAAACGTAGTGGACGCCCATAGCAATAGCAGGGCGCCAAGTAAACCTGACGTCTTCATGTTAGTGTGTATTTGTTTTATTTGTGCTGATCTATTTTTCGGTAAGCAGACGCTGGTATGCATCTGCCCAGGTATAAGGTGTGGTGGTATACTGATCACATTTAACATCCACCAGCTTCAAAACTATTCTTCCTGGTCCCTGGCTTTTTTAGAGTTGAGTTTTTTATGCTTAAGGACCTTTGCTTCAATGTAAAATACAAGCTGTTCAGCTGTGTTCTTGGTCAAATCCCCCACTCGTTCCAGCTTCCGGATGATGGAAAAGAGGTAAAGATACAGTTCAATATTTTTCGGATCTTTTTGAATCAATTTGGCAGTTGAACTAGCGGCCTGTTGATTGATTTCGTTTAACAGCTGATCTTTGGAAAATACTTTCCGTGCCTTTTCGGTGTCTTCAGCGATGTAGGCACTAAAGACATTGCTGAGCATCTGAATCGCCGTATCATACATCTCAACAATTCGCATCTTTTTAATGACCTTTTCATCAATAGCATGACCGTATTCCAGTATGTATTTGGCAATACTGTTCGCATGATCTCCCAGCCGTTCCAGGTCAGAGTTGATTTTAAGTGAGGCGATCACAAAACGAAGATCTACCGCTACTGGATTAAAGAGGGCCAGAATATTCTCACAATCACGGTCAATTTTTAGTTCAAGCCCATCAACCCGTTTTTCGTTGGCAATAATATCATGCGCCAGTTCTTTGTCGAAGGTGATAAGCGCCTTTTTACCCTTTTCCAGTTGGGTCTTCACGAGGTACATGATCTCTAAGATGTCGTCATTGAGTAGACGAAGCTCTGTGTCTAAGTGTGACATAGGTGCTGATTCTTTTAATTGTCCTGAATCGTCTGTGTACATTATTAACCAAATCTTCCTGTAATGTAATTCTGTGTGCGCTCTTTTTCAGGATTTGTAAATATTTTTTCGGTTTCACCGTATTCTATCAGTTTACCCATGTACAAAAATGCGGTTCTATTGCTTATCCTACCCGCTTGCTGCATGTTGTGAGTGACTATAACAATGGTGTAATTTTTCTTCAGTTCATGAATAAGGTCCTCAATCTTGCCGGTTGAGATCGGGTCAAGTGCGGAAGTGGGTTCATCCATCAGCAGGACGGAAGGCTTAACGGCAAGAGCCCGCGCTATACACAGCCGCTGCTGTTGCCCACCAGAAAGAGCCAGGGCCTGTTTGTTGAGATCGTCCTTCACTTCGCTGTATAGGGTAGCCTGTTTTAGCGATTCAATAACCCGCTCTTCAATAAAATCCTTGTCTGTTATACCCTGTATTTTTAGACCATACGCTACGTTCTCAAAAATTGATTTTGGAAACGGATTCGGTTTTTGAAAAACCATGCCCACGGTTTTGCGGAGCTCCTCAACCCGAACCGACGGAGTATAGATATTTTGATTGTCCAGCAAAATTTTGCCGTTCATCTTGAAATCATCGATATAATCGTTCATCCGGTTAAAAAGTCGCAGAAACGTTGACTTTCCGCATCCCGACGGGCCGATAAAAGCGGTTACCGAATTGGGGACGATATCCAGGCTGATATCCTGGATGGCCTGAAAATCCCCATAGAATACATCGATATTCTTAGCCTGAAGTTTAAACTGCTGTTGATCACTTTTTGCTTGTTTATTCGTAGACTCTGTTTCCACGGCTTTTACTTTTGCCTTTTGAGTTTCGGTCTCCATAGGGATTTTATTTTAATTGTACTAACCATTCAGGGTTATGAAGTTTGCTCTTCGGCGTTACCAGTTCACTTTTTTCTGCCAGCGATACCGCAGGTAAACCGCGATACCGTTCATTACAAACGTAATCAGCAGTAACACAATAATGGCGGCAGCTGCGTTGATCACAAATTCATGCTGTGGGCGGGTCACCCAGTTAAAGATCTGTATCGGAAGTACTGTAAATTCATCGAGAGGGCTTTGCGGCGCAAACGGCACGTATGCCAGCGCCCCGATTACAATAAGGGGAGCTGTTTCGCCTACCGCTCGAGAAATTGCCAGAATAACCCCTGTGAGGATCCCCCCGATGGAAGCCGGTAAAATCTGGCTCCAGATGGTTTGCCACTTCGAGGCACCCAGGGCAACCGAAGCGTCCCGGATGGAAGATGGGACCGCCCGTATCGCTTCCCGGGTTGAAACAATAATAATGGGTAAAATCAGGAGTGAAAGTGTTAATGCCCCTGCCAAAATGCTGTTGCCCAACTTCATGATCCGAACAAAAACCTCGAGTCCCAGCAGACCATAGATCACAGAAGGGACACCGGCCAGGTTCGCAATATTTATTTCAAGGAATGAACTTAGCTTGCTTTTCTTTCCATATTCTTCAAGATATATCCCGGCGCCCACCCCCAGCGGAAAAGAAATCAGCGTTGTCATTATCAGTATCCAGACTGTTCCGATCCAGGCAGTATAAATACCGGACTGATCAGCAAAACGGGAAGGCAGACTCATCAGAAAATCCCAGCTGAGCCGCTCCATACCCATGAAAATGATAAATCCTATAAAAATAGCCAGCACTATCAGTCCCACGAGTGTGGCCGATACGCCAACAATCTTAAATCCTTTGTCTTTAAGTCGGTTATATCCCGCTCTATTCATACTTTTCCCGGTATTTATTTCTTATCCAGTAACTTATGTTGTTGAGAATAAAGGTGAATACAAAAAGAGTGATTCCCGCTGCAAAAATAGTTTTATAGGCAATGGTTCCGTACGGCACATCGCCCATACTCACCTGCACGATATAGGCGGTAATGGTTTCAATGGGAATCGTGGGATCAATCGTAAACCTTGGCTGATGACCCGCCGCAATGGCCACGATCATTGTCTCCCCGATAGCCCTCGATATAGCTAAAATGGCCGATACAATAATTCCTGAAGAAGCCGCCGGCACCATCACTTTAAAGGCGGTTTGCAGCTTCGTTGAGCCCATTCCAAAAGCCGCCTGCCGGAGGGAGTCTGGCACGGAATTGAGTGCATCCTCACTCAATGAGGAAACAAAGGGAATAATCATAATCCCCATAACCAATCCCGGCGAAAGGGCGTTAAACCCTGCCAGTTCCGGGATAAAATTCTTCAGAAATGGAGTAACAATCATCAAAGCAAAAAAGCCGTAGACCACGGTGGGAACTACGGCTAATATCTCGAGCAGCGGTTTAACCACTTTGCGAAACCGCCTGGGTGCATATTCATTCAGGTAGACCGCAATGGTCAGCCCGATCGGCAATGCAACTCCAATTGCAATGAACGAGGTCAGCATGGTACCCGCAATGAGCGGTAGAATTCCATACGACTTATTTGTAAACAAGGGCGTCCATTCCGTTCCGGTAAGAAATTCAATGATCGAGACTTCGCTGAAAAAGCTAACGGCCTCTACCAACAGCACCAGGATAATACCAACCGTCGTCAAAACGGTGATCAGTGCACAGGCCGCCAGTGCTTTTTCAATTATATTCTCTTTCGTCTTTCTGTTCATGCGGAAATGATATAATTAACGAAATTCCCTGTCTCCTAAACAGCTGATGTCTGTTTATTGGACAGCAGTGCTGTCAGAGATGAAAGCCTGGAATTTTTCTTTCTGTGCATTGTATGCTGAATCGGGCATGGCCACGTAACCTACCGATTTTGCCAGCTTGGGAGCAGTATCAAGATAGAACTCTATGAAATTTTGCACTTCCGGACGCTGGGCCGCCTGTTTTGATACATAGATAAACAGGGGACGAGACAGAGGGGTATAGGTTCCATTAGCTACCGTTTCAGTAGAGGGCTTTACGGGTTCGCCTTCTCCATCCTTGACGCCAACCAGTTTAAGCTGTTCCTGGTTTTCTTCAAAATAAGCGAGTCCAAAAAAACCAAGTGCAAACTGATCAGAAGAAACTCCCTGAACCAAAACGTTGTCATCCTCGCTGGCCGTGAAGTCACCCCGGCTTGAACCGCTTTCTCCCACAATGGCTTCCGTAAAGTAGTCGTATGTTCCCGATGCTACACCCGGTCCATACAGATGAATTTCCTCATCGGGCCACTCTGAACGAATTTGATTCCAACGTGTGATATTTCCCTGGGCAGAAGGTTCCCAAATTGTCTGCAACTCTTCTACTGTAAAATTGTCGACCCAATCATTCTGGGGATTCACGACCACAGCGAGCCCGTCATAGGCTACTGACAAACGAATATACTCAATACCGTTCTGCTTGGCTGTTTCTATCTCAGTTGGCTTGATTTCACGCGAAGCATCGTTGATAGCAGTTTCGCCACGCAGAAATTTCTGAAAACCGCCGCCGGTCCCCGATACGCCAACCGTTACCCGGACGTTGGGAGCCTCTGACCGGAACTCCTCAGCCACTGCCTCAGTAATGGGAAAAACAGTACTGGATCCATCAATATTAATACTGCCGGAAAGGGTGCCCTCATTATCACCAGAGCCACATGAAGAAAGGAAAAAGGAAAAAACGAGCAGAGTAATAGACAGATATTTCTTAGTCATAAAAGAAGGTTTAAGTTATGTGAATTTGTGTGCTGATCGTGGAGCGGCAAAGCTAAAAAACGTATGTTAACAAACTGTTAAATCAATGTATTCTTAATGTTACGATGCCAACCCTTCAGCCTCTATTAAAACCAAGCAACCCTTTTTATAATTACAAAAAAGCAGAATCTCAACTGGTTTCCTTGCATTTGAAAACCTAAAGCAAATCGTCAATTCATTGGCATTGGATTAAACTTTTCTTAGCCTAACTCGTAGGCTGTCAATAATCATTAATAAAAAATCATTTTCTTATGAGTGGACAAGGATCAGCAGGAAATGTGATAGCAGCTCTGGCAAGTTTTTTTATACCCGGACTCGGCCAACTTTTGCAGGGTCGTTTTTTAATGGCAGTCACCCACTTCGTGCTTGCCGGACTTTTATGGTTAATCTGGATGGGATGGATTATTCATCTCTGGTCTATACTTGATGCCGCCAAGTTTAAGGGCTGACCCTCCAAAATAAATTGTATCAAATTGGGATTGTTTCCTTCCACAGGTTCCCTATTTTTGGGCATTATGGAATATGCAATCAGTACCGAAGAAACAGTTGACCAGGGAATAAAACGAATTTACTCGAACTGCGTTGGGCAGACCGCATCTATTATTCGTCCCCCTTTTCATAACCTCAACGAGGCCGTCCACAATACAAGGAAAAGTTTCAAGTTCATGCGAGCTTTAATTCGCCTGATACGAACTCCTCTTGGAGAAGAAGACTATAAGCAGCTAAATCTTTTTTTCCGTGATATGAGCCGTTTTGTTTCAGAGCTCAGGGATACACATGTAATCATTTTAATCCTGCAACATGTGGCCACCGAAGCACATTCTGTCCGGCACAAGGATATTGAACAAGGACTGGATGAGCTTCAGCGGAGGGAACAACGCCTGTTGGAAAAGGCAGAGGAGAAAAACGCATTCGAGGAGATGGCCAATTCCCTGGAAGAAAATTGCGAAAGCTTTCTAGAGCGGGATCTGATTGCGGATAACCTTCCCGATCTGCGGCCCGGAGTGCAGGAGATATTTCGGAATGGACGCGAAAAATTCAACCTGGCTAACGAGGATGGCACAAAAGAACATTTCCACGAGTGGCGAAAAGAGGTCAAATACCTGCTGCACATTTTCCAGATCTTAAACTACTACTGGCCGGAGGAGCTTGATATTAACGGCAAAAGTTTGACCCAGCTTTCAGATTACCTTGGGGAAGAGCATGACCTGGCGCTGTTTGACACGCTGCTTAGGGATGATGATTTCGGCCCACTTTTAAGCAACAAAAAAGCGATGACTTCATATGTCGATCAAAAACGTTCCTTCCTGCAACGAAGCGCGTTAAACCTCGGTGGGTTTATCTATTCGAAATCTGAAGAAGAGTTTATTTCTTATTTTACATAACATTATGTGCGACGCACTTTGGAAGTGCGTCGCACATTTTTAGTTTTTTGATTATGAACGACGAGCCCAAAGAACTTCCCATCGACGGTACACTGGATCTGCACACCTTTCGGCCGGAAGATCTCGGATCGCTGATCCCGGATTACATTGAAGCCTGCCTGGAGAAAGGGATCTACTCGCTGCGCATTATCCACGGCAAGGGAACCGGAAACCTGCGTCGTTCTGTGCATGCCCTTCTTGATCGAAATCCCCACGTTCAAAGCTATTCGCTGGCCAGCGACCGGAGCAGCTGGGGTGCTACAATAGTGGAGTTAAAGGTTGAAGGTTAAAGACTGAAGGTTTCTTCTCTCTTTAGAAGTAAATACAGGTACAATCTGATTCGGAAAAATCATTCCTGCTTCCCTATATTCATGGTCAATTGATCAAGAAATTTTATCCCAGAGAATGTCGACTCAACGATCTACCTTAAGACAGGCCATCAATAACCAGCTCCGCAGAATTGAAGCCAAAATCAACATCGTAAATAAGTGGGACAGCCGGATCTCCCGCTATCGACTTGGGGTTTTTGCCGCTGGCATCGTCGCCCTCTATTTTGCAGCACAAACCGGGAGCCCTACAATCACTTTGCTTGTGCTGGGACTTTTTGTAGTTGGCTTTATGTGGCTGGTATCTCGGCACCAAAAAGTTGAGAAACAGCAAAAACAGCTCAGAATCTGGGAAAAAATCCGTTCCACGCACCTGGCTCGCATGGACCTGGAATGGGAGCAGGTTCCCTACCCCCAAAGTGCCAAACCTGAACCCGATCACCCATATGCTGGAGATCTTAATATTACCGGTCAACACTCACTGCTTCACCTGGTAGATACTGCGATCTATAACGGCGGAAGTGAGCAATTGAAACAATGGCTTCTTGCCAATAATCCCGACGTAGAACAGGTTATCAAACGCCAGCAGCTGGTGCGCGAGCTGACCCCGATGGCCCATTTCCGGGACCGCTTGCAACTGCGGGCAGCTATCAGCAAGTCTTATGAATCGGAGCAGGATTGGGATATGCAGGAGCTGCTAAAATGGCTTGCTCAACCCTCCACCACATCTTACACAAAAGCACTTACGCTGCTCGGAAGCCTCGCTGCCCTCAACTGGATTTTGGGTATTCTTTACCTTGCAGGGATTCTTCCACCGTATATTTTTTTCAGCTTTGTGTTGTATATGCTGGCATATAATTTCAACTCGGATAAAGTAAAAGGGTTGTTTGACGCCTCCTACCAGATGGAAAAGCTGCTTTCCCGTTTCAGTGAGATACTGATCTACCTCGAAGAGTATCCTTATAAAAAAGGATCCAAACTCGAAGAATTTTGTGAGCTATATCAACAAGAGGA
This sequence comes from Aliifodinibius sp. S!AR15-10, assembly GCF_031569985.1. Taxonomy (NCBI): domain Bacteria; kingdom Pseudomonadati; phylum Balneolota; class Balneolia; order Balneolales; family Balneolaceae; genus Fodinibius; species Aliifodinibius sp. S!AR15-10. Next base: position 72,765 of record NZ_JAMQKA010000005.1, read on the forward strand.
AACCCGCCCGTCCCGGTTTCTGAAAAAGATTGTTCGACTAGCTGCAGCAGCTTCCTCCCAAAAAAGCGAGATTGTGTGGGCCATCCTGAACCTGTTGGTTCCGTGGGACCTCTATTTTTCGTACAAACTGGACCGATACAAAACTGAGCTCAAAGATCCTCTGAAGCGCTGGCTCGATCATTTTTATAAGCTCGAAGCGCTCTGCTCACTGGCCAATTTTGGGTGGCTGAATCCCCATTACATTTTGGCAAAACCTGATCAAGATCGTACTGAGCCTGTTCTAAAGGCAACTGACCTGGGACATCCCCTCATCCCCCACCAGCAAAAAGTGACGAATGATGTGACCATCGAAAAAAATGGTTCACTTATCTTGGTTACCGGTTCCAACATGTCCGGGAAAAGTACTTTTTTGCGTATACTCGGTATCAACCTGTGCCTCTGCCTCTCCGGGGGACCGGTCAATGCCAGCAGTTTCAAAGCTATTCCTTTTCGTCTCTTTACGAGCATCAATGTAGTGGATTCCCTAGATGAAGGTCTCTCCCACTTTTATGCTGAAGTACGCAAACTGCGCCGGCTGCTGAATGAGCTTGAACGCAAGGACGCCTGGCCCCTCTTTTTCCTTGTGGATGAGATCTTCCGCGGCACCAACAACCGAGAGCGACTAATCGGCAGTACGGCCTTTCTAAAGCACGTGGCAGGTACCGACGGCGTGGGTGTCGTTTCAACCCACGACCTGGAACTGGCTTCTTTGGAAGAAGAGATTCCGCAGCTCAGCAACTGGCATTTCGAGGAGACGATCAGGGATGGCAAAATGAGCTTCGAGTACAAGCTGAAACCGGGTCCCTGCCCCACCACCAACGCCCTTACGATCATGGAGATGGAAGGCCTGCCTGTTGGGAAGGATTGAAGGATTAAGGGAATGAAGGATTGGGGTCTGGAGGATTTAATGCTTGATTTTTCTTGAAACGCAATTGACTATTCAAGATTAGATCCTGCAGTTTTGCGTGCGGTTGCCACTATTGAAAGTATTTCTTCAGCCTCCTTTAATAGAATTGTAAGTTTCTTTCCTTCTTTTATTTTGGAACCGTTAATCACTTGAAGCCAAAATAAAACCTCATCAGCTTCTTCAACTACGATACACATTTTGGCGTAAAACTCTTTCCTTGAACGAGCACGACACGCTGCACGATAGTTTGAACCAACAGAGGTTCCTGATCTTATCAGCTGGTCAGCTATAATCCTTCCCTCTCTTGATTTTGGAATAGTTTGACAAAAATTGATGATGTCAACAGCAAACTTTTTTGTTCTATTCTTAAAGTCTTTGACAAAATTTTTTTTTTGAACTTTTTTCTCTCATTTCTATCTCCAATTTATTTATTGTCATTCAATAGTATGACCGGTTTCAACCCAAAACCTTACATTTTTTTTGAATTCGCTTTCCATCCCTTTTCCATCCTTCTAACATTCAATCCCTCAAAATTCAATCCTTATTTTTCCTGTAACCTTTCTGCATTTCTCCAGTGTACCCTATTGAACAGGCAATAATAAAAAAGGTACACCAATTGGATTCGACCTCGGATAAAGCGTTGATGGAAAAAGTTAGGGACGGCGACCTGGATAAGTTGGGTCTGCTGTTCGAACGCTATAACCGTCGCCTGTTCGGGTTCTTTTACAGGATGACTGCGCGCCGGGACGTCAGTGAAGACCTGGTACAGGGCGTGTTTGAACGGATCCTGAAGTATCGCAAATCCTACAGCGCCAACGGCGACTTCTCCACGTGGATTTTCCAGATTGCGCGCAACCTGCATGCCGATCACTACCGAAAGATGGAAAAACTGGATGAGGAGCATGCTCTGGATTGGGATTCTCTGCCGGGGGATTCGGAAGTTCCTCAGCTTGAATCTGACCAGGGCCGGGAGCAACAAATGCTGAAACAGGCACTTGCCCGGCTCGATCCGGTAAAGAAGCAAACACTGATTCTCAGCCGCTTTGAAGGCTTTAAATACAAAGAGATCGCCGAGATTATGGATTGCACCGAGAGCGCTGTAAAAGTTCGCGTATTCCGGGGTTTGAACGAACTGAAAGAGATTATGTCCGACCTAAGAAAAGAGGAAGAATTATGAATAGTCTGAACGAAAAACAGATAGAACTAATCACCGGCTACCTACAAAATTCACTTTCCGAGGGTGAACGAGAGGAATTCAATAGCCTCATCGAAAGTGGAGAAATGGACTTACAGGATATCAGAGAGATGGAATCGCTTTATAGCCAGATGGGCCATATTGAGATGCCGGAGCCGACGCCGGCCCTGGGCGACCGTTTCTATAGCATGCTGGAGGCTGAAATGCAGAAACAAAACACAGGCTGGATGCCAAAAATTGCGATGGTATTCGACCACGTGCAACATCGTTTCCAGCTTCGCTACCTGACATATGCCGTTTCTATCTTCCTGGCGGGCCTGCTTGTAGGCGACATTTACGCGCCGATAAGCAACCAGGATGAACAGATCGACCGGCTGTCGACGGAGGTGTACCAGCTTCGTGAAATGATGATGATCAGCCTGCTGGACGACTCCTCTCCCATCGAACGGCTCAAGGCGGTAAACATCAGCAATGAGATACCTTCTGTGGACAGCCGCGTGATCGATGCCCTGCTCCGCACGCTCAACAACGACTCCAATGTCAACGTACGCCTGGCCGCAGTGGAGGCGCTGGTCCAACACGCTTCAAATGCAAAAGTGCGGCAAGGGCTCGTCAGTTCCATCACACGACAGGAGTCGCCCATCGTGCAGTCAGCCCTCGCTGATGCCATGCTCACACTGCAGGAAAAACAGTCGGTTGACGAATTCAAAAAACTGCTGGATCGCAATGAGCTGGACAATACGGTTCGTGACAAGCTGGAGACTACCATTGCTGCACTAAACTGAAATGGAGATTACAATGAAAGTATCTGATCAACTCAATCTGACAAATCCGATAAGCAGTAACACAGGATTTCAGGTCCCCAAGCTATTTTTTAAGTCCCCCTTTGAAGGGGGATTAAGGGGGATGACGATAGGACTCTTAATCCTATTATTGGTTCCCTTTAAAACATTACACTCACAAAATAATAGTGATACCATCCAGGAAGTAGCAGAGTTTACCAACCTTCAGAATCCCGAAAACATCTTGCAGGTATTCAATATCAATGGTTCTGTGACGGTTGAGGGATACAATGGGAAAGAAATCCAAATCACGGCCCAAAAAACGATTGAGGCTAATCGGAAAGAGGACGTGAATCGTGGTCTCAATGAGATGCAACTAATTGTGGAAGAACAGGCCGACCAGGTTCTGATCTATCTCGAAGCACCGTTTATCCAGGTTAAAAAAAGTAATGGGAAGATAAGCTACTGCATTGACGACTGGGACCAGGAATATGATTTCAAATTTGATATCAACATAAAGCTCCCTCTAAAAATGAATCTTAATATTTCGACTATTAATCGTGGAAGTGTTGCCATCCACAACATGATGGCCCGAGAGCTGATCGCCAGCAATGTGAATGGAGAGATTGAACTCAATGAGATTAGTGGAACAACACGTGCCACCACCTTGAATGGCGATATCCGGGCGCGGTACCATTCCAGTCCCACCGACAACTCAAAGTACGAGACCATCAACGGTACGATTGAAGTATTCTACCCTGAAGACCTGGCGGCTGACATCCGTTTCGAAAGTATGCACGGCGACCTCTACACCGATTTCCAGGACATAACGCGACTCAACACCAGGCTTGAAGAATCAAAAGATCGAAATAATGGGACGACCTCCTACCGGGTAGATCAGTTCGCACCTGTGCGCATCGGTGCCGGTGGACCTGAATACCGATTCCAAGTGCTCAATGGTGATGTCTATATCAAACGAATTAAATCATAAAACCAATACTGAATACTATGAAAGCTAAATACTATATCCTTTTTGGAGTTATCCTCTGCCTTATAGCAATTCACCCGGCAGCTGCACAAAATCAAATTGCCGTGCCGCTTAGCAATCCCGGGGAGCCCGGCAAACTGAGCCTCGGTATAATTCGCGGCTCTTTACAGGTATCAGGTTATGACGGCGATGAGGTCATCATCCGGTACGGCGGCGACGTTGATGAAGATGACGATGAGGAACGAGAAGTAACCCGTGACGGGCTCCGGCGAATATCCGGCAACAGCACCGGGTTTGAGGTGCAGGAGAATGACAACAATGTCGAAATCAGCAGCGTATCTCCCATGCGGGCTATCAATTTTGATATTTCTGTGCCACGGAATTTCTCACTCCAGCTCTCCGTGGTGCATGGGGATGACCTGACGATCGAGAACATTAATGGCGAACTGGAAATCAGCCATGTAAATGGCGATGTGACGCTCAATAACGTGGGTGGTTCAGCCTCCGTAAACACCGTCAATGGCGACATCACGGCTTCCTTCCAGGCAGTGGCCGGAGACAAGCCGATGGCGTTCAGCAACGTGAATGGCGATATCGACGTGACACTACCTGCCAATGCCAAAATATCAGCCAAAATGAAATCGGACTGGGGTGAAGTATTTACTGATTTCGAGATGGATATACGGCAAGATACGGGAGACCGGAAACGCTCTTCCGATTCCGGTGTCTTTAAGATCTCTGTCAACAACTGGATCTACGGGGATATCAATGGTGGGGGTCCTGAATACCTGTTTAAGAGTATGAGAGGCGATATTTATATCCGCAAACGGTAAATCGATGTAAAAATAAAAGGGAGGTGCAACTTTTAACCTCCCTTTTACGAAGAGATATTTTCAAGCATTTAAAGGAATGGGTCATGAAATTTTTAACAAGTGGTATCACTTTTCTCGGTGTCCTGATGCTTAGCTCGATTGAGCTTATGGCCCAAGAAACCAGCTTGCTGTCAAAATCAGGTGACAAGGCTAAACGCGGCAACGAAACAGCCGTGAACTATACACTCCAGACCACGAAACTTGACTCTGAAGGCCTTATCAATCTGGATGGAAAGCTGGATGAAGCGATGTGGCAGCAGGTTGAAGTGGCAACCGATTTCACACAACGAACGCCAAATGACGGCGAGCCGGCAACTGAAAAGACCGAAGCCCGGATCATTTATACCGCCGATGCCATCATTGTAGGCGCCCGGGCCTACGACTCCGCGATGGATTCCGCTGCCGCCACCCTCTTCCGAAAAGATGGTTCGGCCTACAGCGACTGGTTTTATGTGACTATTGACAGTTACAACGACAACCGCACCGGGTTCTCATTCGCGGTAAATCCCAAAGGAGTACGCAAGGATATCCTGCTTTATGATGATGACAATGAGGATCTCCGCTGGGATGCAGTCTGGGAGGCCGCCACCAGCATGGATGAGAAAGGGTGGACAGTGGAGATGCGTATCCCGCTTTCCCAGCTTCGTTTCAGTTCCAACAGCGACCAGATAGAAACGGAGTGGGGAATCAACTTTCAGCGGCGGATTGCACGCAAGGAAGAGATCTCCTTTTGGGCACCCACGCCGCAGGAGTCTTCTGGATTTGTCTCACAATTCGGCACATTACAGGGCATCAAAAATATATCCGCGCCGAAGCAGCTGGAAATTGTACCCTATGGATCCACCAGCCTGACCCGTGCTCCCAGTGAGGGAGACAACCCGTTTTACAGTGCCAATGAAATGAATGGTTCGGTTGGTGCCGACCTGAAATATGGATTGACATCCGACCTGACGCTGACGGCAACGATTAATCCTGATTTCGGGCAAGTAGAGGCGGACCCCGCCGTCATCAATCTCAGCGCCTTTGAAACCTATTTCAGGGAGCAACGACCCTTCTTCCTTGAAGGAAACGAGATCTTCAACTTTGGGAAAACCAAAACCTACAACACGTTTGGCAACCCGATCACGTTTTACTCCCGCAGAATCGGTCGCGCTCCACAAGGTAATTTGGAAAAGTATAATGATTATAACAGTCACTCGGTGTATAATCCCGGTAATAATCCCTCCACCTATACCAAACGACCCGACCAAACGACGATCGCCGCCGCGGCTAAACTGAGTGGCAAAACCCGTTCAGGCTGGTCGGTGGGACTGTTGGATGCCTACACCGTGCAGGAATCTTCTCCCTATCAAATCGGAACGGGAAGGGATGGCAGCTTTGTCGTTGAACCGGCTACGAACTACCTGGTCGCACGCACTAAAAAAGATCTCAATGGAGGTAACACCTACTTAGGAGGATTTCTCAGCTCTGTAAACAGAAATGTTAATGACCGCTATTTTGAGAACTTCCTGCATGAGTCGGCATACCTCGGAGGAGTCGATTTTGAACACAACTGGGATGACCTGAACTGGACTGCCAGCGGGACGTTTTCATTGAGCCAAGTTACCGGTACAGAAGAGGCCATACTCGAAACCCAAAAATCTTCGGCCCGCTATTACAACCGGGTAGACGCTGAGAATCTCTCCCTCGACCCCACTAAAACAAGTCTCGGTGGATTTGCTACCGAAGTAAGCCTGCGCAAATCCGGTGGTGGAAACTGGCGAACGTCCCTTACCTATTCCGAGGTAAGTCCGGGTTACGAGGTCAACGATCTGGGCTTCGAAAACCGTGCGGATTACAGGGCCACAGCCTTCGTGCTCAGTTACGAGGAGTCAGATCCCAAACATCTTCGATATTACGAAATTTGGTCGTACGAGATGTGGGCCTGGAATCATGACGGGGATCGCATTGGTAACTATTACAATGTCGGTTCTTACATGCAGTTTAACAACCTGTGGTCCTTCAATTTCAACATCAATTATGCGGGAAATGCCTATTTCGACCGGATGACGCGCGGTGGCCCGGTAGCGCAGCGGCCCCGTGACTGGAATTTTAACTTTAACGTCCGATCCGATCAAACCAAGCCGTTGTCTTTTAACTTCGGTGGATTCCGGCGAAGGGTGATGTCAGAAAACGAATTTGATGATGTTGTCTGGTTTGGCCTGGAGTTCCGACCCACAACCTTTATCCAATTGGAGATTGAACCTGAGTTCGGCCGTGGTACGGAAACAGACCAATATGTCACGGCCATTGATGATCCCCTGGCCACAGGCACCTACGGAACCCGGTATGTGTTTGCAGATATTGACCAGACATTTCTGTCGACCAACATCCGTCTCGACTGGACCTTTACCCCGAACATCAGCCTGCAGCTCTATGCACGCCCCTACATAAGCAGTGGCAATTTCTATAACTACAAGGAGTTCACCACTCCGCGCTGGTATGAGTTTGCAGTGTACGGGCAGGATCAAGGCTCCATCCAATATTCTGAAGCAGATGAGGAGTACACCGTTGATCCCGACGGCAGCGGTGCGGCACCTTCATTTACGTTTGAGGAACAGGATTACAATTTCCGTTCCATCCAGGGCAATACCGTATTTCGGTGGGAGTATAAACCGGGTGCTGCCTTGTTCTTGGTTTGGCAGCACGACCGCTCCAACTCCGGCCCCAACAACGATTTTAGGCTCGGCCGCGATTTCAGCCGGCTTTTCGGTTCTGAACCTACGAATGTGTTTTTAATTAAGCTCAGCTACTGGCTGGGTACCTGATACGATATTAAGATTACGAATTTAGAAAGTCGCCCTGACTTTCTAAGCATAGATAACCTAAGCATTAAAAGCCTTCCACTGACCTGGAAGGCTTTTGTATTTTGGGAGGAGTAGTAAGCAGGTAGCTTGATATCGATTCTATCGTACGTTCGCCTCATCCTCAATCGACCGGTTGATTCTCTACCAATCGTACGATTGGCTTCTCCGCAATCGATCGATTGGTTCCCCATCAGTCGATCGATTCATTACAAATCAATCGATCGGTTGGTTTGGCATCAATCGTACGATTCACTCATTGTCAATCGATCGGTTCGTAACTGTTGGGACGTAGCATGCTACGTCCGTCCGTACGAAAGCAATTTTTAATCAATGGCTGCCATATATTCAACAGCTTGCTCATGAACCTGTTCCGGATTTTCCCGATCCTTCTGCCAACGCAATGGATTATCAAAAATGTACTTCCTGATACGATACAGGGCCTTTTCATTGCGGATTATATGATCGTAAAATCGAGACTGCCATGCGAAATATTCATGGCCATTTCGGTTACACCACCGGGTGACGGCCGATTTATAAGATCGGATAATGGTGGACAGCGAACCTGCTTTGGGTGAGATATTCGACATCACTTCTTGAACATCATCTTTATTTTGTACGGGCGTTGCATGCAACGTCCCAACCGGTTTATCCTGTGAATCTGTTTCTTGGGACTCAATTCCCACAATACCATGCAGGTGATTGGGCATCACCACAAATTCATCTAATACCACTTGGGGCTGGTGATCTGGAATCTGCCTCCAAAAATGCCAGGCCATACAGCCCGGCACCGAGAGCCCCATAATGCTATCCTGACTCTCCCCGAAATGATGAGCCCGATCTTTGGTACAGATTGTAATGAAGTACAAGCCGGGATTCCTGTAATCCCATCCCTTCAGACGAATTGATTTTCTGTATGGTAGGTTTCTGCTTTGCATCTTATCTCAAAATTGTTAACTGATCTCATGATTTGCAAAATATCTCACTCTTGGCACTGTTGGGACATAGCATGCTACGTCCCAACTGGCTTTTCATTCGAATCTGATGGACAGTTCCCCATTTAGGTGTTTAGAAAATGTTTTCGATATTCTTTTACAAAGCTCACGAATAATCTAATAAGGGTAAACCGTTTTTGATGAACATCTACGATGAAATCACAGCTGCCAACGACAGGATACGATCTCATATCCTGCACACACCTCTCCTGCATTCTCCCTACCTGAGTTCGCTGGCCGATGGCAAGGTATACCTGAAGATGGAAAGCGAGCAATATACCGGTTCGTTTAAAGCCCGCGGCAGCCTCAATAAATTGATCTGGCTGAAAGAACAGGAGACAAAATTTTTCCCTATCACAGCCTCAACCGGCAATCACGGCTTAGGTTTTGCTCGTGCCCTTAAACTCCTGGGCATTAATGGACGGATCTATCTGCCGGAAACCGCTGTGCAGTCTAAAATTGAACGAATTAAAGAATATGGTGCAGAGATAGCGTTTTATGGAAAGGACCCCTATAAAACGGAACTGTATGCGAAAAATCTAGCGGAAGAACACGATAATTGGGTCTATATCTCCCCCTACAACGATCCCCAAATTATTGGCGGTCAGGGAACCATCGGGATTGAGATACTTGAGGATTTGGAGACACCGGACATCATTTTTGCCACTGTTGGCGGCGGTGGGTTAATTTCAGGCATTGCAAGCTATGTTAATCAACATTCCCCCGAGACAAGAGTCATCGGGTGCCAACCCCGGAATTCACCGGAGATGTCCGTCTCTGTGAAGGCCGGCACGTACCGAGAGATTGAATCCAAACCTACTCTTTCTGATGGGTCAGCGGGAGGGTTCGAGCGTGACTCCATTACATTTGACCTTTGCAAAGAGCTGGTTGAACAGTTTATCCTTGTTTCGGAAGAAGAGATCGCCGAATCGATCCGCCTGATGATTTCGAAGCACAGTAAATTGGTGGAAGGAGCTGCGGCCGTAGCAGTGGCAAGCTTCCTAAAGGAAATTGAACAGTTCAAGGGAGGAACCAGTGTTATCATCATCTGCGGGGCCAATATTTCATACAAGCAACTTAAAGATATTCTCTAAGGAAACCAGCTCATGCTGCAATAGTTAAAAATCTGTATTGTGTGTAATTAGTTTATCAACCTATATTGGTAAAACAAATGATGAGGATAATTCAGGACAAGTATGACGGAACTGGTCAATAGCTTACAGACATTTGCCCAAAATGTTCGCATCGTAGACTTCCTTGATGTCGCGGTCATCTCCCTCATTTTATACCTGCTGTTGAATTGGTTCCGGAAAAGTGCTTCCCGCCGCACCATCACAAGCCTGTTAGTGCTTGTGGGGGTATATATTCTTGCCCGAATTACGGAAATGTATTTAACAGAAATCTTTATAGAGGGTCTGTTTATCTTTATCCTGATTGGTTTGGTTGTGGTCTTTCAATCCGATATCAGGAGGCTCATCGACCAGCTCGGCCGGTGGCGTTTCCGAAGAAGTGATGGTTATGATGACGAGCATCGCATCAGCGACACAATTGCGGAAGCGGCCTCGGAAATGGCCAAAAACAAAACCGGTGCACTAATTGTAATTAAAGGCGCCGAGGACTGGGAACGGCACATCAACGGGGGCATTGAAATTCATGGTGATATCTCCCTCTCATTGCTTCACAGTATTTTTAATCCCACCGCGCCAGGTCATGATGGAGCGGTGCTGGTGGAAAACAGGAAAATCATCAAGTTTGGCGCACACCTTCCGCTGTCTACGCGACTGCATAAAATTTCGAAAGGTGGAACCCGGCACGCCGCGGCTCTTGGACTCTCCGAACAATGCGACGCCCTGGTTGTGGTAGTCTCAGAAGAGCGCGGTGTCATCAGCATTGCCCAAGGCGGCCAGCTTCAACAGCTGGAATCTGCCAGTGAGCTGAAGGAAAAACTGCTCGCTTTTGAAAAGGAGTATCATCTCACGCAAACCGGCAACTCGCACCGGCTGAAACAGGTAAACTGGCGGACAGCTATCACTTCAGTTGGGCTCGCCGTTTTACTCTGGTTTGCCATTGCCTATAATGCGGACACGATATATCGAACGTATGCCGTGCCTATAGAATACCGGAACCTAAATTCCAGCAACGTCGTCCTGCAGGATTCCGTGCCTATTGAAGCCCGGGTTACATTATTTGGTCCCGAACAGGCTTTTGAACTGCTTAATCCATCACAGTTGGTTATCTCGTTTAACCTGGACTCCCAACATTTAAATTCAGACTCGCTGGTAATAACAGAGAACAACCTTAACCTGCCGTCCGACCTGGACCTCTACAACGTGACACCCCGAAGTTTGAAAATAACCAGTTCCAAGCTCACACAGGCTACCGTTCCAATTAAAGTACCGAGAAATGGGACATTGCCTTCTCAATACCGTTTGCAGTCAATAAGACCCGAACCAACAACGGTGACACTACTGCTTCAACGGGGACAAAAAATCGATTCCGTAGCTGTGAAACCGATCGATCTGAGCAGTGTAACCGGGTCCACAACCGTAAACAGCGAGCTCATATTGCCGGAAAGTGCGTCCTTACCTAAAGACTCGAAGCCGCAGATAGTGGTTCACATTACTGTAGAAGAAAAGAAAAACTGAATCCCCAAAAATGATTATTCAGACTATACTCGGAGAATTTCCGTTAGACAACAAATCCTAATTATTCAACCAATTGATATGCGCTACTTACTCACACTATTTAGTTTTTTTCTTATCGCAACTATTTCCAATGCTCAACAACAGCAAGAGCATGTAGTCTCCATAACAACCAGCGGAGAGGTCGAACTGCCCGCCGACATTATTCAATTCAACATCAATCTCAATGCTGAACAAGATACCCCCCAAAAAGCTTATGACTTGCACAAAAAGCGGGAGAAAGTGCTGGTTAAGCTGCTGGATAAATACGATGTGGCCGAGGAGAACATCCGCTTTCAGCCTATTTCCATTAATAAAGGTTATACCGACGAGTTTAGAGCCGGACAGGGCCGCGAACGGATACCGGTCTATCGCACAAACCAGCAGGTTAGCCTGACGCTCAAGAATTTTGATGTTTATGAGAAAATCCAGGTCACCCTGATTGAAAACGGTTTTGACCAGTTCAATGGTAATTTTCTCTCCTCAGATCAAACCAAAGGAGAGGATGATGCCTTGCGCCAAGCCATCAAGGAGGCCAAAAACAAGGCCGATATTATCGCAAAAGAGGCAGACCTGAAGCTCGGGGGGATAAAATCCATCAACTACCAAGAAAGCCAGATGTATCCCCGGCAGCAAATGGAAACGATGGCGATGAGAAGTGCTGACAGCCAGAGCCTTATGAAGTACGATCAAACGGTAATATTAAAGGCCTCGGTGACGATGGAGTTTATTATAAACTAGCGACGAACTGGTGCGGTCCACCTGTTGGTGGGCTGAACTTATTCTTTTAAGGTCTTAACAGTTCCATCTACCCAAAACCTGTATATAGAAACAGTCGCAACACAGGAACGGATCATAAGCAAACCATCATCCCCCTCAGATTATGGAATGTTCATTTTTTTAGTGATAAAAAAACGAACCAAAAAAATCACCGGCGTTAGTAAATTTCGCTGCGTTCGCTCCACCTCCGCTAAAATCATTGAACTCGATCCGCCAAACCCCGCGGCTCTCAGACAGCAATGATTTCTTCACGCACCGGCTACACTCTCTTATCCAGCAAAATTTACGTTAGGCCGGGAGGTGAATGAGGAATTGTCGAGGATTTTTACAGACGCTCGGCCTTTCCAATTTTTAAAAAGAAATTATTCTTCGAAATCAATCCCGCTTATACATCTCGGCGGCATTAACAGCATCAAAATAGGCTTTGGCCTTGGCATAGTCTTCATCTCGATTGATATCGTAGTACAGGTAAACTTCCACTTTGACTCCGTTCATAAACAGCTGCATAGTACCCTGAGATTTGTGCTCGGCAATCACCCAGTTAGCGATAATGTTGTAGTTTAGGCGATCTTCGAAACCAAATTTCTGAGTGCGGTCGAAGGTCAGCGGGACGTGCTCCTGGCTAATGCTTGTCAACGGGTATCCTTCCAGCATCTCAAAATCTGTTTCTCCATCTGTTTCCCGGAAAATGGTTGTCCCCAAAATAATAGGGCGTTCCTCTGGCTGCATATTTTCCACCGCTTGCAGTGCCAGCAGCGCCGAGGCTTTGTGGTGCCCGTGCGTACCGGGCTGGGGAAGCATCGTCAATACAAAGTCGTACTGCTCCTCCTCAATAATCTCTTGTAGCCTCTTTTCAAGCCACTCGGCATCCCACATGTCCAGCGCTTTTTGAATGTCCTCGGTGTACTGCTTGTCCTGCTGCTCAAAAAAGTAGTAATTCCGGATTCCCACAATGTCTCCACCAGCCATTACCTCTTTTTTACGTATTCCCGGAAGATTAGCTCGTCCCACCTCTTCTTTGTCAAGCCGCTTGCCATAAATATAGTTGCCCAGTGTAGAATAACGGTATCCCCCTTCTCCATTGGTCATAATCGCCAGGTCAGCCACACCATCCAGCAGGTGGGTGGTTTTGAATACGGTAGCTGCATAGATAGCATCATCATCGGGATGGGCGGTTACCAGCAACACTTTTGGCTTGTAATCAAGCTCTTGGGCTTTCAGAGGTTGTTGTATACACAGTAAGAGAAGCAGGAAAAGAAAAAATAGAGGAGTTGTCTTTTTCATTGGGTGTGAGATCTACCGTTTGGAATTGTCATCAGAATAAGCTCAACGCTTTATGAAGCAACCAAGATAAAACAAGATTTCATTTTTTGCAGCGGTATGTTTGCCATCAGAACTCCGGTTGTCAACTTCTCATGTTTTGCAGAACTGGCTTTAGTACTTCCCATACATTTTCAGCTACTATCTCATGGCCTTTTGCATTTGGGTGGATATCATCGTTCTGCATCAAGTCTGGATCCAACGCTGCCCCTTCCAGGATGAACGGGATAAAAGGCAGGTTATATTTCTCAGCCAAATCGGCATACATCTGCTTGAAATCCCTGGTGTATTGTTGCCCGAGGTTTGGTGGCACCTGCATCCCCGCCAAGATAATCCGTGCATCCGGATATTTGCTCTGGACCCGTTCTATGATCTTTTGAAGATTCTCTTTGGTCGCTTTAACCTCTATGCCCCTTAGTCCATCATTACCCCCTAACTCAAGCACAAAAACATCTACCGGCTGCTGCAGCATCCAGTCAATACGGCGGAGTCCTCCTGCCGAGGTTTCCCCGCTCAAGCCACCGTTTTGTACATTAAAATCCCATCCAAGGGAATCAACTTTCTCTTGGATCAGGGCTGGAAACGCTTCATCTTTATTAACACCATTGCCGGCAGTTATACTATCGCCAAAAAAAAGTATCCGGGAGACATCATTTTGTGATTGACAAGGCATATAGGCCAACAGCAATAAAGCAGAGACTAAAAAAATAAAACGTTTCATCGTCAGTATATAAGTGTTCTTTATCAATTCAACAGTTCAACGTGTAATCACGAAATTCCGTTTATCCCGGGAATGAATAAGGCCCGGTTTTTAGTTGTATCCTACTGATCATTTAACAAAATTTCGGGGAATTTCAACAAAGATGAATATAATCGAAAAAAAGCACCAATTGTTCAGATTTCCTACAAATTCGGTTTATAAGTTAACGTGATCATCTAAACTACAGCAAATAACGTTGCAGCACACATATTTAAGTACAACTATAAGGGTGAGCTAACCGTATAGCCCAAACGCACTAACTACTTATAATTATATCATATTGCATGGACTCGTCTAATATACTCGAAATCAATAAGCTGACTCAACAGTTCAAGAGTGGTGATAAACAGCTAACCGTTTTAGATTCCGTTTCATTTTCAGTTGCCAAAGGAACCGTCTGCTCGATTGTGGGCCCATCCGGTAGTGGAAAAACGACCTTGCTGGGATTATGCGCAGGGCTGGACCGGCCCACCAGTGGTCAAGTTATTTTGAACGGTATCAATATCGGTGACCTCAATGAAGACGAACGCGCGGCTGTACGGAATGATTTTGTAGGATTTGTCTTCCAGACGTTCCAGCTGATACCCACACTTACGGCCCTTGAAAATGTGATGGTTCCTCTGGAGTTGAGAGGTGAGGCCACCAAAGAGGTTAATGCATATGCAAAAGAGCTTTTAACAGAGGTTGGACTGGGAGACCGCCTGAATCACTACCCCACCCAACTGTCTGGCGGCGAACAGCAGCGTGTGGCTATTGCACGAGCGTTCATCAATAAACCACAAATCCTTTTTGCGGATGAGCCCACTGGCAACCTGGATACAGAAACCGGGGAAACAATTGAAAACCTGATATTTGATCTGAACAGGGCCAGTGGTACCACGCTCGTGATTGTTACGCACGATCTTGAACTGGCGCACAAATGTGATCGTGTCATTCAGCTCAGGAATGGCAAAATCGCTTCCGACGAATGGATTGAAGAAACGGCCACTGCTAAAGTAAAAGAGGCGTAATCGATGGCACCCTTTTGGTCTCCCTGGACATGGAAAATGGCGTGGCGCGATGCCCGCTCGAACAAGAAACGACTCTTTCTCTATATTTCGGCCATCATTATTGGCGTAGCGGCCCAGGTAGCGATTACCTCCTTTCGAGAAAGTGTTACCAACACGATTGACAACCAGTCCCGCGAACTGCTTGGGGCCGATCTTGAAATTGAAGCTGAACGCCCCTTCACCGATGAAGAGCTGGCCTATTTCGATTCACTGGGTGGCGTGCAGTCGCAGATGATCGAGTTTAATTCAATGGCCTATCTGCCTCAAAGTGGTGGCACCCGGCTCTCCCAGATCCGCGCCATTGATGGCGGATTCCCCTTCTACGGAGAAATTCTGACGAATCCCGATCAAGCCATAAACACATACGAGGAAAATAATGCAGCGCTGGTCGATAATGCGCTCATGGTCCAGTTTGGTGCAGAAGTGGGCGACTCGATTCGCATTGGCAATGTCATGTTTGAGATAGCGGGTGCTGTTGAGCAGGTGCCGGGGGAAGCGGCTGCGATCTCTATGGTGGGACCCCGTATTTTCATCCCCTACTCTCTCGTCGACTCAACCGGCTTGGTACAGCGCGGCAGCTTCGTAGAATACAAAATGTATTTCAAGTTTGATGACGGTCGTGATATGGCCCAGCTGCGAGAGAGCACAGATCCTTTCATGGATAAGCACGACCTCAGATATGATGATGTGGCTGAACGCCGTGAAGAGATGGGAGAAGCAGTCGGCAATCTTGCTAAATTTCTAAACCTTGTCGGCTTCGTAGCGCTGCTTTTGGGTGGTATTGGGGTGGCCAGTGCCATTCACCTGTATATAAAACAGAAAATCAGTACGGCCGCCGTGCTGCGCTGTTTTGGAGCTTCCTCTAACCAGACAATGACTATATTCCTGATCCAATCCGTGGTGTTGGGTTTCGCCGGCGCTCTCATTGGGACGGTGTTGGGGGTTGGCATCCAGTTTATGCTGCCACAGCTGGTCAGTGAGTTCTTGCCAGTTGATGTAGAGCTCACGGTCTCTTGGCTTGCCGTAGCACTGGGACTGCTCACCGGTACAGGCGTGGCACTTGTCTTTGCGTTGATGCCTCTTCTTTCGCTCCGCAAGGCCTCCCCCCTGTATACACTCCGTGCAATGGATGAGTCCCTTACAGACCTGCTGGGGAAAAAGACCAAGTGGAGCATCTATGGTACTATTATTCTTACCGTTGCGGGATATGCCACCCTGATTACCGAAGACTGGATGGTCGGGGGGATTTTCACAGTGGGCATGCTTATCGCTTTTGGTCTGTTGCTGTTAGTAGCCCAAGGTCTGATGTGGTGCGTAAAAAAATATTTTCCTTCGGGATTCTCCTACGTGTGGCGACAGGGACTAGCCAATCTGTACCGACCTAATAACCAGACTGCGACCCTGCTGCTCTCACTGGGACTCGGCATGCTGCTTATCAGTACGCTCTACTTCAGCCAGGATATGCTGATGAGTGAACTAAATTTTGCCACCCGGGATGATGCTCCCAACCTGATTTTCTACGATATACAGCCCGATCAGAACGAAGGGGTGCAACAGATTATGAAACAGGAAGATATTCCGGTACTTCAAAATGTCCCGATTGTGACAATGCGGATTGCTTCCTTCCAGGGGCGCACAGTGCAGGAAATTCGGGAGGACACCTCCAGCCGCATTCGGGGCTGGGCGCTCGACCGAGAATACCGCTCCACCTACAGAGACTCCCTGCTCGATTCGGAAACCCTTGTGGAGGGGGAATGGATTGGAGAAGTAGACACCGATACCAGTCTCGTACCCGTTTCGGCAGCCCAGGAAATTGTTGAGGACTTGAATGCCCAAGTTGGCGACACCCTCACATTCAATGTACAGGGTGTGCCTATCAAGGCGTATATCGCCAGCATCAGGGAAGTGGACTTCCAGCGTGTACAGCCCAACTTTTTCATGGTGTTCCCCAAAGGAGTACTTGAGCAGGCGCCGCAGATTGGTGTTATCGTCACCCGCACAGCCGGGCGTACTGAATCAGCGCAACTACAGCAGCAGGTCGTTCAAAAATATCCCAATATTTCTGCGATCGATGTCGGCCTGATCCTGCAAACCCTGGATGAATTCCTGGGCAAAGTCTCGTTCGCAGTTCAATTTATGGCATTATTTAGTATTCTTACTGGCCTGATTGTGCTGGCCAGCTCGGTGGCGATCAGCCGCTTTCAGCGCATTAAAGAGAGCGTCCTGCTGCGTACCCTTGGAGCCAGCCGTAAACAGATTATCCAGATCCTCTCGATCGAGTATTTCTTCTTAGGTGTGCTGGGGGCATTTACGGGACTTATCCTATCAGTGCTCTCCACTTGGCTGCTCGGCTACTTCTACTTCGACCTGACGTTCATCCCTAACATTTGGGTCATAATCATAGGTACATTCTCAATTGCTGCACTTACCATCCTGATTGGAATGCTCAACAGCCGAAGTGTGTATCAACGACCTCCACTGGAAGTACTTCGCCTGGAAACCGCTTGATTGTGGAACGTAGGTAGATACAGCCAAATGGATTTACGAAAGAAAACCAACATGATTTCGCTGCTGGTGCTGGTTCTCTGCATCGTGCTGGCAGCGGTGATCTACCTTTTTACCGGAATTATATTCATCGCCATCATCTTCGCTCCGCCCATCGTGCACTGGATTTTAAAGCAGCGGGAGGAGAACCAGCAAGACAACAGGAATTACTAATATTATTATCCTTCCCACCAACATTCATGGAAAGAAATGCGGACTAATTGCTGATTTTCCATACCTGCTTGAAAAGCTTGTTTGTAGATAAATGGATTCTGATATTGGTATTACATAATTATCATCTTTTGAAGAGGAACCATGTTCAAAAACTCCAGGAGATTACCGATTCTTACCAAGCGCAGAAGAAAAAAACCGGGATCCGCACCAGGAACAGTCGAACATATCGGGGAACAGCGACTCGATGACATCCAACTGACGATCCATGATTATGATGAGGATCATCTTGATGAAATACATATAGAAGATGTGGAGGAAAGCCGGCCATACCTTGAAAATCCCTCCAAAACCTGGATAAAAGTATGCGGACTGCATGACATCGAAAAGCTCAAATCAATTTGGTCTTATTTCGATCTTCACCCGCTTGTACAGGAAGATATCGTAAACACGACACAACGCCCAAAAGCGGAAGCTTACGAAAACAATATGTATTTCGTTGTTAAAATGCTCTCCTGGTCGGGGGAGAAACAACAGATTGAGTCAGAGCAGGTGAGCCTCGTGTTGAGCAATACTTATGTACTCTCATTCCAGGAGACGGATCGCGAATTTTTCCAACCCATACTCGACCGGCTTAAATTCGGCAATGTACGAATCCGAAAAAATGGGGTTGACTACCTCATGTACGCACTAATCGATGCTATTGTTGATCACTATTTCAGCGTCCTTGAACAGATCGGAGACCGTATTGAACAGCTTGAGGAACAACTGCTTGACGACCCCGATCAAGAAGTGCTGCATGACATACACGCGCTTCGGAGGGATCTAATCTTTTTCCGAAAATCGGTCTGGCCACTGCGTGATGTGCTGAACGCCACAATCCGCGATGAGACCTCGTTTATTGATGACAACACGAAGCTGTTTCTGCGCGACGTCTATGACCATATGGTCCAAATTATCGATAATATCGAAAACTACCGTGATATGGTGCTTAGCATGCACGATATGTATATGAGCCACGTGAGCAACAAGATGAATGAAGTCATGAAAGTGCTTACCATCATTGCCACGATATTTATACCACTGACGTTTATCGCAGGCATTTATGGGATGAATTTTGATCCCGCGGCCAGCCCGTATAACATGCCGGAACTGCAGTGGTATTGGGGCTATCCCGTAGCTATGGCATCGATGGCTGTTATAGCAATAATCATGATTTTTTATTTTAGGCGGAAAGGCTGGTTTTAACTGTAACGAGCAAAGCCAACAAATAACTCGGGATCCACCCGAGCAACGAAAAACTATTAATAACGACTAATTAAAGGGAAGACGATGGAAAACATAAAAATATTGGTTCCACTTGACTTTTCAGATCTGAGCAACCAGGCATTATCTGCTGCCGAAGAATTTGCCAAACTTTTTGATGGCCGTATTACCCCCTTTCACGCGTATCTGCCAATTAGTGAAATGGAAGGGCCTTACATGCTTGGGCTTGGAACCAGTCCCATCGAGGATTACGAGGAGATTGAAGATACCCTGAGAGATCGGCTGGATGAAGTTGCCAGAGAGCATGTCGAGGAACGATATCTTGACAAGGCGATCATCTCGGTGGGTAATGCCGCCTCCGCTATTGTAGAGGAGGGACAAAATTACGATATGATTGTAATGAGTACTCATGGTCGCACGGGGTTTTCCCGCTTTTTCCTGGGATCAGTGGCAGAAAAAGTACTTCGTACGTCACATATACCGGTGTTGGTAATCGACAAGGAATCCAGGATTGGGCCGATTAAAAGAATCCTTGCCACTACTGACTTTTCAGAAAACTCACACGCCGCTTTTCCGTTGGTTAAGGATATCGCCCGCGCAGCCGATGCCCAGGTGGAGCTTTTAAACGTAATGACATATGACACTCAGCACGATGAGAAGCCAGATGAAGGGAAAATATCGTTGCGAAATAAACGGATGGAGATACTGGTTAAAGAGGAATTCCATGAAATCAGTGACCGTCTCCAAACAAACGTTATCGTCTCCGCAGATACACCGCATGAGACTATTTTTAAACATAACCAAGATAATCCCGCGGACCTCGTGGTGATGGCAACTGTAGGTCGTACGGGCATAGAATACCTGATGATGGGAAGTACTACCGCAAATGTTGTGCGACATGTAAAGACACCGGTATTGAGTATCAATCCCAAAAAGAAGCTGGATGGGCAGGAGTAGCAGTCAGCAATGTTAGGTTAAAGCATCCTCACAAGGGCTTCAATTAATCCCTATGCGACTTTCTGGATCACCTTAGTTAAACCCAATTCTTATCCCCGCCATAATGTGCAGGCGTCGGATCTCTTCCTGGGCCACTTCGCCAACGATTTGACTTCCGTTATCGTAACTGTAGAGCTGATTTTGGTCTTCCCAAATGGCGTACTGAACTCCCAGGTCGAATGCGAAATTTTCAGAAAACTTAGAGCTGAATCCGGCATTAAAAAACTGCCGACTGGCGTCGGTGCCCTCTCTTGGACTTGGATACCAGGCATATCCCAACCGCGGTTTGAACGATTCGTTGAACCCAAACTCAATGCCACCGCGCAGATTGGTGACATCTTTAAATGTTCGTTTAATAAAATCATTTTCACCCTGTTGATATTGCAGATCTTCACTTTCAAGATCCAGTTCAGCAGTGGAATAGTTCACCTGCTCGGCAGCCGCTGAAATAGTGATACCGCCCAAGCCCGTCAATGAAGCACCTACATTGATGCGTGCCGGCCGTTCAATTTTGTAAGAAAATTCACCGGGTAGTTCCTCCTCGAAACCCGGCCCGTTATCAAAGGTTGAGCTGAGTCGTGTGTTGTAGTCCTCATTGAATGAAAGCAGACTGGGAATTTCATAGCTACCGCCTACTTTCAGAAAGGAGTTGACCTCGTACAACAGGCCTATTCGGGCTGAAAAAGCGCTAAATCGCGAATCAATAGTATCTACACTCAGAATCCGGTCAATATCGGTATCACCGGTGCCATCATCGTCACTGTCGATGAGCGTCCCATCGTATACATTGTCAGGGTCTGAATCCAGGAACTGCCGCTCATAATGATATTCGCCGGTCAATACACCTATCGACGCCCCGATGTAAAGATTTTTCTGGAATTCTGTGGCAAAAAAGGCTGAGTACTCCCCCATCCGTCCGCGCTCGGTCAGCTCCATATTTTGTTGTACGCCTGGATATTCTTCGGGAGTAAATCCAATTCTAAAGATTGATTGTGTAAATGTGCTGTCCACATCGGCCCAATCCACAGCATACACGTTAAATGCAGCGTCATAAAGATCGGTATCGGAAGTGATGTTATAGAAATCGGTAAGCGATGAACGATTATTCCTGAGGTTGATACCCATCGCGCGGTTAAAGTCCGTAGTTTGGCTGTAACCGCCACCAATGACAAAACTTCCTCTTAAAGTTGGAATCTTATAGGCCAATCCGATATCCCCAACATTTGTCTGCGTATCATCAAAACTAAACGTGTCGTTATGGAACGTGGTCTTCTCATCAACATTTCGCAAACTTAAGCTAAAAGAGGCAAAACTCTCATCAAACAACCCCATAGTTGCCGGATTATCCTGGAAACTGCCAAACCCCGAATTATATGCCACACCAGGCAGCACCATACTCTGTGCGTCGTAAGAGGGATACTCCAGGCTGTAGCGCAGTACATCTTCAGCACTTTGAGTAAAGGCTTGCGCTGGCAGTAAACAACCAATTAACAGGATAAACAGGCTATTTCTTTTTGCATTTGACATACTTCGGGTACCCAAGGGTTATCTTGATATTTCAGTTAGGCTGAACTGTTGAAGCGTGTGTGCTGACTTAATTTCCCCTGCTTCTGCTTCGGTTGGAGGATCCAGATCCACCAGAAGAGCGTGTGCCCCTCGATGAGCTTCGGTTTCGGGAAGACGACACCGTTCCCCTGTTGTTTGAGGAAGATGAAGAACGACTCCTGACATTAGTGGTAGAACTACTTCTGTTTCTGGTATTGTTGTCAGAGTTGAAACTGTTACGGAAGTTCCTGTTAATCTGGATTTTTTGCTGAACTTGATCAATAAAGTTACTTCTGCTGCGCCTGTTGTTTTCTCTGGTCTTAAGTTCGATGCGCCTGTCTTCCAGCCTGTTGCGAATTCGTTCTCGATTCAGTTCTCGCAAGTCGTAGTTTCGATATCTTGAATAGCGGGTTTCCCGAGCCTGTTGATTATCTGAATCTACGTTCTGAGATACATTATAATCATTGCCTCTCGATCTTCGTGTGCCACTGCTGCCATTGTCTGACCGGCCAGAACTGGACCCGGATCGGCCTGTAGAACGAACACGGCTGGTGTTATCGGAAGAAGAACGGGAGCGAACTGTTCCGCGGGTTCTGTTTACAGTGGTAGTACTTCGGCTTCGGACGGTTGTTGTTCGCGGTGTATTTTGGCGTACGACGTTAGTACCTCGGGAACGAACATTTCCATTATGTGCATCGGAACGCACCCTGTTGGTACCGATTGTCCGGCGGCCATACCTGCGATCCTCATCTCTATGCTTTCCTACGCCTATATAACCGGCGTAACCGGAGTAGATATAGTTGTTGACAAAGATCGGGCTATATCCAAAGCCGTAGCCGTAATAAGGATCCCAGTAATAATGCGTGCGATAGCGATACCAGTGATGGGGGAATCCATAAAATGCACCCCAGGAATAACCAAAATGCAACCCAAAACTTATGCTGGCATATGATCTGGGATAATAGTCATAGAAATAGGGATTGTAGAAACTGCGATAGTGTCTCCAGTGAGAAGAGCCGTAGTAATGAGGGAAATAATCGTGGTAAAAACTTCCAAAACCATGACGTGCATACCAATCAGCAACCTCGTAATCTTTGTAATAATATGCATCCTCCGTGCCGTCGTAGTAGCCATCTTCATACCCTTCTTCATAATCGTTCTCATCCCGATACACATTATCGCCATAGGCTTTATCCGCCCTGGCACGTTGGTCAGTCTCTGCATCTCCGGAATAGGTGCGGGGCGTTCGGGGCTCATCTGTTATTCGATGGACCCGTTGCGAGTATTGAAGCTGCGTGTAGCAACCGGTCAAAAAGAATAATGAAACGAATATTATAAGTGATTTGTGAAATTTCATGGTTATCTCCTTTTGACGGCTTTTTCAGTTTCTACACCAATAATGCCTAAAACAAGCTAGTACTTCAATAACATTATCATGTTAGTCCGTCGTTACAATAACGCGCCTGGTCGCCTCTTATGATTGAAGTAACCGCTAAATTTCTCCCTTGAGTGATTTGGCTATAACCTCTGCTTTAGAGTTAACATGCAGCTTCTTGTAAATATTGCGTATGTGTGCGCGAACGGTGTCAATCGAAATATCATAGCGATCAGCAATCATTTTATAACTGAGTCCATCCACCAGGCCATTTACAATGTCGTGCTCCCGGGGGGTCAGGTCGGAATCAGCATTCTTTTTGGGCTGCTGATCCTGGAAATGATTGATCACTTTCCGGGCAATCTGTGGCGACATGGGGGCTCCACCTTCTAGCAAATCCAATATCGACTCCTTGATTTCTGGGAGTGAAGTGTGCTTGAGCAGGTATCCAGACGCTCCCGCACAGAGCGAGTTAAATATCTTGTGGGAATCGTGGTATACCGTGAGCATGATGATATCAATTTCAGGGTATTTTTCCCGGATCAACCCAATGCCCTCAATGCCTGACATCCCGGGCAACTGGATATCCATCAGGATGACGTCGGGCTTCTTATGCTCCTCCAGGTAGTCCATCATCTCCTCTACGGTATCGACTGCCACCGGGCACGATAACTCATCCTGCATATCAAGATAGCGCTGAATTAAATCTCTTATTTTTTTATTGTCTTCAACAATTCCGACTACTGGAGCCATAATGTTTTGGTTTAATTAGGATTTTACCCTGCTGGTCATCAGATTTTGTCTCCATGAAGATGGATTGTAAAACCAGTGCCATTCTCAAAATCAATATCGGCATCAATGCGACGGGCACGCATCTGCATGTTCCTCAGTCCATGCCCGCTTTTCCTGGCTTGTTCTCCAATGCCACTGCCATTGTCACGGATATACATATCAAAAGATCCGTTATCATTTTTTAGTTCCACCTCCACTTTGGTCGCATCGGCATGTTTCGCAATATTATTGATCGCTTCTTTAAAAATTAAATAAATATTCTCCTTCATTGGTACTGTTAATTTCTCATCCATATCCAACCGGTTAAATTGATAAGAGATCTCTTTCCCGGGAAGCACGTTGTTCACATAGTCCTGCATGCGGTCAGTCAGGTCCCCCAGCGTGTCGTTGCGTGCATCAATTGACCACACAATATCATCAAGACTGGAAACAATCTTGCGGCTCTGATCACCGATCTGTGAGAGCGACTTCTTTACATCATCCCGGAGCTTGGTGGTTTGCAGGAAATCGGTCTGCAGGGCAATTTCCGTCAGGGAAGAGCCCACGTCGTCATGAAGATCACTGGCAATACGAACCCGCATTCGCTCTATCTCCACCATCTTGCGAACCCGGTAATAGTGATAGATAAAGTAAATAATTCCTGCTACAGCTAAAATAAGGAGCACAATAAACCACCAGCGCATCCAGAACGGGGCCAAAACGGTAAAACTGACGGTTGCTTTTTCCTGGCTCCACAGACCGTTACTCTGGGCTCTAACCTCAAAGGTATACTCACCCGGTAGCAGGGCTGAATAGCGGGCAAAACGCTGGTTTGTTCGCTGCCAACCTTCCGCAGAACCTTTCAGGCGATACTCATACACCACCTGCTCGGGTCCTGTAAAACTTATTCCAATAAAATTAATAACAATATTATGGTTATCACTTTCGATCTGGAGATTGCGCATTGTCTTCGCAGGCTCCCCCGAAACACGAATATTTTCGATATGTATTTTTGGGGGGACGTTCTTCGAGGGAGCCGCTTCCTTGGTATAACGGGTGACGCCCCCCACGGAACCAAACCAAAGCTCTCCATTATCATCGGTAAATCCTGCTCCTACATTCATCTCGTTGGCAACCAGCCCCTGGGCATGAGTAATCAGCTTAAAAGCAGATGCCTTTTCTTCCGTGGCATCGCGATACATCTCATAATCAAAACGCACGACTCCTTTGTTTGTACCAATCCACTTGATACCATCCTGATCTTCAATAATAAAATAGCAGACCTGGTCAGGCAGGCCGTCTTGCGTGGTGATCGACTCAAAAGTACCGTCTTCGTATAATGCGATGCCTCCAAACGTTGAAAACCAAAGTCGCCCTCTTCTGTCCTCCAGGATATCAAGCACTCCGTTGTTTGGCAACCCATCCCGGATGCTGAAATTTGTGAATTCCCCATCACTAAATCTGCTCACACCGCCGTAAGTAGCAAACCAAAGGTTCCCCTGGTCATCTTCTTCAACACTTAAAACGGTATTATTGGCCAGTCCGTCATCTTCAGAAAAAAGCCTGAATTCCTGATCTCTGTATCTTAGGACCCCCTCGCCATAGGTGGCCATCCAATACTCATCTCGTGTACTTCGTTCAACAATGGAGCGTATTTTCCGATACGGTAGTTCAGTTTCATCAAAGTTAAAGAAAGTGTTACCATCATAGATGCTTAATCCCCAGCGAGTACCAATGAATAACCTTCCCTGGCTGTCGACCATCGACGTATACACTTTATTATCCACCAGGCCATCCCTCTCATTTAAGATTTCAAAGCCCTCCTCATTGTAGCGAACAATGCCTCCACCATAAGTGGTTATCCAATAATTGCCCTGCATATCTTGATTAATCGAGGTGATGACGTTGTTTGGCAATCCTTCTTCGATCGTAAAATTTTTGAAATTTTCTCCTAAAAACAGATTTATCCCTCCCCCGAAGGTTCCAAACCAGATGTTGTGCTCGCGATCGAAAAGCGTAGAATAGATGATATTATTGGAAAGCCCCTGGCTTGTGGTATAATTTTTAAACACTCCATTGCTGTAGTGGCTAGTCCCCTCTTCCGTGCCCAGCCACACCCCTCCTGCACCATCCTGAGAAATAGACCGTATACGATTATTCACCAAATCGTCGGCTTCGGTTAAATTCCTAAACTGTCCATCCTCAAAATGACTGAGTCCTCCACGGGTGGCGATCCAGAACCCGCCGGAAGGATCCAGTTCAAGATCTCGAATCTTTTCATCGGCCAAGCCGTGGCGGGGCGTGTAGCTCCTGAAATTACCTCCGCTAAGGCTGGTCAGTCCTTCCCTGGTTCCGAACCAGAGCGTGCCATCCTCATCCTCAATGATGTCCCGCACCCGATCTCCCGCCAGGCCGTGCACAGTGGTGTACTGGATAAGATCACCGGAGTCATCCTCGTGCCAAATTCCATCCCCGTCAGTGGCAAACCAGAAATCCCCGTTTTCATCTTCAAAAACCTCAAGAATAGTGCTTGATGTCAGTGGTTCTAAACTTGGAATCGTTTTAATACTATCATCCTCAATAACATTTACTCCCGATTCGGTACCCACCCAAATTCGGCCTTCATTGTCTTGGTATAGTGACTGAATCTTGTTGTCTGCAAGCCCGTCCTCTTGGTAGTAATTTCTGAAATTTATCCCGTCAAACCGGTTGAGGCCGTATCCTGTGGCAATCCAGATATAGCCGTCGCTATCCTGAATCATATCGTTGACTACCGCCTCACTAAGCCCGTTTTCAATGGAGTAGGTACGGAAGGGTAATACTTGACTCTGAACCGATGCGGAACAGATCAGGCATAGTAAAAATATGACAATTCGTTTCCTCATGAGTTAACATAACGTAATAGCCAGAGAAACGTTATACAACCCTTAAAAATAAAAAAAGCTCCGACCTAGGCCGGAGCTCTAAAAATAAACGAGATCAATCAGTTACCCGAGATACGCTCTCAGTGCGGCACTACGGTTGTGGTGTCGGAGTTTACGCAGTGCTTTTTCCTTAATCTGACGCACGCGCTCTCGCGTCAGGTCAAACCGCTCACCGATCTCTTCCAGCGTAAGGGAATGTTCGCGACCGATACCAAAATAGAGACGAATTACTTCTGCCTCTCGATTGGTGAGTTTTGAAAGTGCCCGCTCGATCTCCACCTTCAATGACTCACCCATCAGGTCATTATCGGGGTCGGGGGTTTCTTCATTTTCCAAAACATCCAGCAGCCTGTTGTCTTCCCCTTGTGCAAACGGTGCATCCACTGAAAGATGGCGACCGGAAATTTTCAAGGTGTCAGCTACCTCAGATACCGTCATATCCAGGCTTTCGGCAAGCTCAGCTGCAGAAGGAACACGCTCATACTCCTGTTCCAGCTTGGAAAGTTCCTTACCAATCTTGTTAAGCGCACCTACACGGTTTAACGGCAAACGCACAATTCGACTCTGCTCAGCCAGGGCCTGCAAAATAGACTGGCGAATCCACCATACCGCGTAAGAAATGAATTTGAACCCACGGGTTTCATCAAAACGTTTGGCTGCCTTGATCAATCCCAGGTTTCCCTCGTTGATAAGGTCACCCAGCGAAAGCCCCTGGTTTTGATACTGCTTGGCTACCGAAACCACAAATCTCAGGTTGGCTTTGGTAAGCTCTTCAAGAGCTCTTTGACTTCCTTTTTGAATCTCTTTCGCAAGCCTTACCTCATCTTCCGGGGTTATAAGTTTTTCTTTGCCTATTTCCTGTAGATAACGGTCTAACGACTCTGACTCTCTGGTAGAAATTCCTGAACTTCTTGCCACGGTATTTGCTGGGTTTAATTAAAATTAATTACGACTTCAGTGAAGAATTGCTTAAAAAATAGTAACAAGTTTAACTAAAGGTTGCATGTTACCATCTTTCGCACACCATATTAACGTGATCTCTTTCGTTATGTTGCTTAGGCTAGTCAACAAATCTCTATAATATATTACTTTTTTCATAAAAACGTAACCCAAAATAGAATTTCATTTTGAATACGCTTTCGGTTCGTATTCACCATTATTCAACTAAATAAAAGGGATCCCCGGGTAATTTTGTTCCATATTAAAAAATTTTGCTACGGTGCATGCCACATCTGAAAATGTAGCTCGTTTTCCCAAGCTTTCTGCAACGGCATTTTCTTTTGGAAAAACAAGCAGTGGCACAAACTCCCGGCTGTGGTCGGTACTTGTCACTGTAGGATCGTTGCCGTGATCGCTGGTAATGATCAGCAGGTCATCTTCCTTGATCTTGCTTGCCATCGCCGGGATTGCACGATCGATCTCCTGAAGACAGCGGGCGTAACCCTCGGGATCCAACCGGTGGCCATAGATTTGATCGGTGTCAATCAGGTTTGCAAATACAAAACTATCTTCGGCAGCAGACATCAAGCTAAGCATCTGTGATAGGCCCTCAGCATTAGCGCGCGTTTTTCGATATTGTGTAAATCCCCTGCCCGCAAATAGATCAATTACCTTGCCAATGGCGTAGGTTTTGATACCACTTTCATTCAATCGATAAACAAGATTTTCCTCGGGCGGTGACAGGGAGAAGTCGCGCCGATCTTCAGATATTCGCTCAAAATTACCGGAAGATCCTTGAAACGGACGTGCAATTACCCGCCATATCCCGTGCTTACCGGTCATAACATGTTTTCGTGCAAATCGGCACCACTCGTAAAGCTGATCCAGAGAAACCTTATCAGTATGTGCCGCAACCTGGAATACACTGTCGGCAGAGGTATATACAATGGGATTACCAGTGTGAAGATGCTCCTCTCCATACTCATCGATAGCAGTGGTACCGGAAATCGGGCGATTGCAGAGCAGACCCTCTACCCCAATCCCTTTGCAGAAACGCTTTGTGACTTCGTCCGGGAATCCATCGGGGTAAGTGGGGAAAGGGTGTTCGAGCTGAATCCCGACCAGTTCCCAGTGACCGGTGGTGGAATCTTTGCCGGAAGAGATCTCCCTCATTTTTCCAGTAGCTGCCAGTGGATCCGCATTGGCTGGCACTGATGAAAGATCTATAATATTACCCAGTCCCAGGGTTTGAAAATTGGGTAATCGGCAACCGGTGGTTTCACAAACATGGGCCAGCGTATTCGTATCTTCATCTCCATACTGACCAGCATCCTCCTGGGCGCCTACCCCTAAACCGTCGATTACAAGCAGGTACACATTTCCCATATCTATTCGGCGGTGTCCTTCATCGTCTCTGAAAGAGCAGCTTTTGCCTGTCGGAGTACCTCGTAATTATCTTCTTGTTGGGCATTTAACTGGGTAAAACCGACTTTGATCGAAGTCTCAATCTGCACACCATTAGTCAGTTCCACAGGCCGCATCAGGCGTTGATTCAACAGCTGAATCCACTGATCAACAGCATTCTCTTCGCGATCTTGTATCACAAATGAATAAACATAATCTGAATGAGAACCGATAAATCCTGATTTCCCATATTTATTGGGATTAAAAAGATTTACAAGGTCTTTCTGCATATGATCGAGATCCTCCATACGCAGCTGGGTCCGCAGAGCCGGCAGATTTGCCATTGTTACCAATCCAAACCATGTATTGTAAGGGGAGCCGTTCTGGCCCAGTGTTTGCAGTTCGGTATCCACGAGGCGCTCCCACAGATCAGGTATTATCGCATCGAACTCATTGTTCAAAAAGGGTTCCGAATGATCCAGATTCGGTTCATTGGCCATTATTGTCAGCTCAGTAAGGCGGACAAAATTGACAAACTTGTGCTTGGTAGATTCTTTAAAAAGCAGTGGGTTTTTGTCGTATAACAGCACCAGGCCCTGCCGCCGGTCGTGGAATTTCAGTGGAATTGCCATCGTGGCGCCATCCGTATTTTGTTCTCTCGGGGAAATCCGCTTGGGGTTGTTATTGAAGTGGATGGCAAATTCCGGTTTGCCCTTGTGAAGCGCCTCATAGGCCAGGGTCCGCTCTTTGACCGGCATCCCGATCGGGGGTGCCCCCTGAGCCCCAACCGAATTAAGCACGTTACTCCAGTTCTGCATCCCCTGGGTAATAAAAGAAACACCGCCCGATTGCAGGTACTTTTGCATCTCATTGATCATCCGGTATATGAGTTCCGCGCGATGTGACCGGACATTGATCTTTTCCAGGCTCTCCTGGTAATCCACCCATTCTTCCTGGTTTTCATACAGGTCACTGATTTCCAGGTAGGTATTCAACACATTTCGCAGGGCGTCAGAATAGGAATGGATAACTTCGCTCTTCTCTTCATCAAGGACGTATTCGCTGGATTCCAGCACCGTAATGGCAACCGTTTGACCATTATTAATAAACGGCAGCAGCGTGATGTGTTTTATTGGAACCTGGTTATAGTAATGCAGCAGCTCCTCCGGATCAATCTGCTCATTGAGCTTCAGGCTTACCGGTTCGCTGATATCCCGGTACTGGTTCAGAAAGTGATCATAAAAGGAGACCCGATCCTGGAACATCACATTCGAGAGTTCCGTGGACTTGGTTTCCATCACAAACTGCTCTCGCGACCTGTTTACCCAGTAGAGGTAGCACGTTTCCACCTCTGAGGACTTTCGAAGCAAATAAACAAGATCTTTCAGCACCTGCTTGAATTCACGGAGGGATTTATCCTGCCGCTTCTTCCCCATAATCTCGGCATTCGACCGATCTTCTTGTCGTACCTCTGCGTATGATTCCATTCCTGATGTGGTTAATTGACGTTATTAATTTGTTTAGTCAATGCCTCAGCTTCCTCAATCATCCGCTCAAACACTTTTAACCCTTTATCCCAGAATGTGGGTTGAGTGATATCTAATCCTACTTTACCAACAATATCTTCCGGCCACTCTGATCCTCCGGCGCGCAACATGTCAATATATCGATCGGCAAACCCGTTTTTGCTTTGTCGATATTCCTCGTATAACGCCAATACCAACAGTTCTCCAAAAGCATAGGCATACACATAACCCGGGGTATGCAAAAAATGCGGAATATAACACCACCAGATGTCATAGCTTTCTGTCAGGGTAACGGAGTCACCATACAGATTTTCCTGCTGCTGGCGCCAAAGTTCTGAAAATTCTTCCGTCGTTAATTCGCCATCTTCTCGACGCTTGCTGTGCATGGCATTTTCAAACCGGTTCATCGAAATTTGACGAAAAACAGTGGCGATGGTGTCATCAATCTTGCTAATCAGCAGTGCCAGCTTTTCTTTGGGATCATCCAACTGATTCTTCAAGCTCTGGAATACCAGCATTTCCCCAAATACGGAGGCTGTTTCCGCTGTAGTTAAAGGCGTACCGGCCTGCAGAGGTCCTTGCTCTCGAGACAGATATTGATGCACCCCGTGCCCCAGTTCATGTGCCAGTGTCTGCACATCGCGCAACTTGCCGTCATAATTCATAAACACATACGGGTGCACCGACGGCACTGTGCTTGCAGAATATGCCCCTCCCCGCTTGCCTGGCTTCATGGCCGCGTCAATCCATTGATGCTCAAAAAACTTATCGGCAATCGAACCCATTTCTTTATGGAATTCGGAGTATGAGCCGATCACAATGTCCCGCGCCCGTTTCCAGTTCACCTCTTTCCGGGTCTCCAGCAGTGGGGCGTAGCGGTCGTAATCATACAGCTCTTCATATCCCAGTAACTCCCGCTTCAGGTTATAAAAACGCTGGACCAGGGAATATTGTGATGTCACCGATTTGATAAGTGTTTCTACGGTGGCATCATCAATTTCATTGGCCAGGTTGCGAGAAGAAATCCAGCTGTCATAATTGCGCAGCTTGTCATTGGTATGCTTATCCGCCAGCAGTGTGTTGAAAATAAAGGTGAGCGATCGGCTCAACTCCTTGAATTTCTTTGTAAGCCCGGCATGTGCTTTTTCCCGCAGTTCACGATCGCTCTCATGCAGCTTGCTCAACATCTCTTGCTCAGTCAACCCTTCGCCGTCGAGTTCAAATCGCGCGGCACCCAGTGTTTCATCGAAATAACGATTCCATGCACTGCGACCGGTAACATTTTTGGCCGAAAGTACCTGCTCCGCTTCTTCGCCGAGCACATGTTCTTTGTATCGCCGCGATGTTTCCAGGTAATGTTTATAGTGCGAAAGCTTTTCATCTTCAATTAAATCCCGTGCCTGGTCTTCCTCAATCTTGAGCCACTCCACATCAAAAAAGACCAGTTTTTGCTTGATCTCAGAGGATAGCTCATTGGCCTCCTGCATCAGCTTTCCATATTTGGCATTTTCAGTATTAGTGGTCCATATTAGATGAGAAAAAGAACCAATTTTGCCAATCAATTCCAGGATGTTTTCGTATTCCCGGAGAGCTTCCCGAAGTTCTCCTGCCGTTAACTGGCCAACATTTCCTTTATATTTGTTGGCAAACTGGTCAGCAAGGGTAGCTACCTTTTTCTTGTCACTTTTTAACTGGGGATCGTCAATAGCCTTGTATAGATCCGAGAGGTCCCAATTGACCTCTTCGGCGCCGGTCTGTTTCTTCTTATTTATGTCGGGCATTAACCAGAAATCTTTTAGCTTTCGTTTATGTTAAGTTAAGTTTTACTATCTAAGGAGTATAACCATTTTTGGGGATGAAAATAATCCTACTTCTTTGATCGTATTTTACCAAAACAATGGTTAATTTTACGTTTTGTTGAACTAGCCCAAATTAAATAATTTTTTTACTGATTATTAATCGGAATAGCGATTTCTAACCATTAATTAGAACTATACACCTGCACCGTCTTGAAGTCTTTAGAAGCTGTATTTGGACCAAACTCTGCTTTAGTCGAAGAACTGTTTAATCAATACAAAGAGGATCCCTCGTCTGTTCCCAATCACTGGAAACAGTATTTTGATGAGATTGAGGGAGAAACTGAGACTAAAGAAGCAAAGGAAACCTCTGTACCTACCAACGGTGAGCCTGCTGTCGCTAAAAAAGCCCCTGAAAAGAAGAAAGAAAAAGAGCCTGTTTCGAAAGAAGCAGAAGTAGATGTTCCCAAAGGGGCTACGCTGGAAAAGATCAAGGGTATTTCTGAAAAGATCGCTGAAAATATGGACGAAAGCCTGGAGGTCCCCACCGCCACTTCCGTCCGCACCCTGCCGATGAAGATGCTTATCGAGGATCGAACCATCATTAACCGGCACCTCCTGCAACGGGGCGATCCCAAATCTTCCTTCACTCATTACATTGCCTGGGCTATTATTCGTGCGCTGGAGGAATTCCCCAATATGAACAATTCCTACCTGCGTAAAAAAGATGACGGTGCTTACAAAGTGAAACCTGGCCAAGTAAATCTGGGACTGGCCATCGATGTGCAAAACAAGGATGGCTCCAGGAACTTGTTGGTGCCCAATATCAAGGGCGTCGACAAAATGAATTTCAAAGAATTCCTCTATGCTTACCAAGAACTGATCGACAAAGCCCGAAATGGCAATCTTCAAATATCGGACTTCCAGGACACCACGATCACTCTCACAAATCCGGGCATGATCGGGACTGTGCAATCTGTACCCCGGTTGATGAAGAACCAGGGTACCATTATCGCCACGGGAGCTATTCAATACCCCGCTGAGTACCAATCGATGTCACAGGAAGTGCTCAATCAGCTGGGTATCAGCAAAATAATGACGGTGACTTCGACCTATGATCACCGCGTGATCCAGGGTGCAGAATCAGGTGCATTCCTTAAAAAAATGCATACGCTGCTGAATGGCGAGGAGGATTTCTATGACCAGATTTTTTCAGATCTTGAGATTCCGTATGATCCGATTCCTTTTGGTGAAGACACTTATGTAGGTCAGCTTGATGGGCGCGGTGCCACGCTCGAGGATAATAAGCGTGCCATTGCAGTTATGCGATTGATCAACATGTATCGCACCCGTGGACATGTGCTAGCCGATCTCGATCCGCTTAGTGACGAACCCGGCCATAGCCCGGAACTCGATTTCGACTACTATGGACTCACGCTCTGGGACCTGGATCGCGAATTTTACTGTGCCGGCCTGGGAGGGTACGAAAAAGCACCACTGAGCGTGATTATCAAACTATTGCGTGACACCTACTGTGGAAAAGTCGGGGCCGAATTTATGCACCTGCTCGACCTCGATGAGCGGAAATGGCTGCGGGAGCGAATGGAGTCTACCACCAACACCCCCGAGCTTGAAAAAGATGACAAAAAACAGATTCTGCACAAGCTCAACCAGGCGATGGCGTTTGAGCAGTTTCTTCACAAAAAGTACATCGGTCATAAGCGGTTCTCCCTTGAAGGAGCCGATACGCTGATCCCTATGATGCACTTTATGCTGGAAAAAGCCGGAGATTTTGAAATTGAGAAGATGTTTATGGGGATGGCCCATCGCGGAAGGCTGAATATCCTTGTGAATATTTTAAACAAGCCGTACCGTAAAGTTTTTGCTGATTTTGAAGGAAACCTCGATCCGGATAGTATCCAGGGTTCCGGCGATGTAAAATACCACCTGGGAGCAAAAGGTGCGCATAAAACGCTCTCCGGAAAGGATATCGATCTGGAACTGCTGCCTAACCCGAGTCACCTCGAATCTGTAAACCCGGTCGTTGAAGGCTCCACTCGAGCGATGCAAGATCACCATGAAAAGGAAGATCCCGACAATCGCGTAGTACCCGTTCTTATCCACGGGGATGCTGCTTTTGCCGGTCAGGGTGTTGTGGCCGAAACACTGAATATGTCGCAGCTCGAGGCCTATAAAACCGGCGGAACCATTCATATCATTATCAACAATCAGATTGGATTTACGACTCTCCCAAAAGATGGACGCTCCACGGAGTATGCTTCTGACCTGGCCAAAATGATTTTAGCCCCGATCTTTCATGTCAATGGAGACAGTCCTGAAGCGGCCGTTCACTCCATCCAGATGGCGCTTGAATATCGCCAGAAGTTTAACAAAGATGTTGTCATTGACTTGGTTTGTTATCGTCAGCATGGACACAATGAGGGGGATGAGCCGGCATTTACACAGCCCGGCTTGTACAAAGAGATTGAAGATCACCCAAGTGTCCGCGATATCTACACCAAAGAATTGCTGCGAAAAGGAGAGCTTTCAGAGGACGAAACCGAAGAACTTTTCGAAGAATTTGATCAATTGCTGCAAGAGGCGTTTGAAGACGCTAAAAATTCCTCTCCCCTTGAGGTTACGGACGACATGATTAATCGTAAAGAAACCAAGCAGAAAGACTGGGCTGAGTTTCCCGATACAACCTATGAAGAAGAGGAGATTAAAGATATTGCGCTCAAGTTGAATACCGTGCCCAAGGATTTTGATGCCAATCCAAAGCTGCTGAAACAGCTGGCCAAGCGCGCTGAGATCGTTGAAAAAAATGAGATCAAAATCGACTGGGGTTTTGCCGAAGCACTGGCGATTGGCTCCCTCTTGAAAGAAGGTACTACGGTTCGACTGACAGGTCAGGATGCGGAACGCGGTACATTCTCGCACCGACACTCAATCCTGCACGGCACAGAGACCGACCAAAAATATATACCGCTGAATAACCTTGAGGAGGGCCAGGCTAAATTCTATCCTTACAACAGCCTGCTTAGTGAGTTTGCCTGTGTCGGCTTTGAGTTTGGATACAGCGCTGCTAAGCTCAATGCACTGGTCATTTGGGAGGCGCAATTTGGCGATTTTGCCAATGGTGCACAAATTCCGATAGACCAGTTTATTTCGGCCAGTGAAGCAAAGTGGGGACAGAAGAGCTCGCTTGTAATGACCCTGCCACATGGATATGAGGGGCAAGGGCCGGAGCACTCCTCGGGGCGCCTGGAACGCTTCCTGCAGCTCTGTGCTCAGGACAATATGCAGGTGACCAACCTCACGACCCCTGCCCAATATTTCCACATCCTGCGGAAGCAGGCAATGCAGGAAAACAAAAAGCCGTTGATCATCATGTCTCCCAAAAGTCTGCTGCGACATCCGCTTGCAACGTCTTCGAAAGATGACTTGGTGAACGGTCGATATAAGCCCTTCATTCCAGACCAGGAAATCAGTGACAAGAAGGAGGTGAAACGACTGGTGATCTGTTCTGGTAAAGTTTATTACGATCTCATCAAATATAGAGACGAAAATGAGATCGAGGATATTGCCATTGCACGTCTTGAGCAGTTTTACCCCTTCCCTGACAAAGATGTCAATTCGATCCTGAAGGAGTATAACCACGTGGGAGATATTGTATGGTGCCAGGAAGAGCCTAAAAATATGGGGGCCTGGACGTTTGTGGCCACCCGGATTATGGAGGAACTCCAAGACGGACAAAATCTACGCTATATAGGTCGACAAGCATCAGCCTCTCCAGCGGCCGGTCAAATGAAAATTCACCTGGCCGAACAAGAACGCCTGGTTAAAAATGCGATGGATAGCTAAAACCTGCCAAATCAATTCAATAAAGGGCTGTCTCACTGGAGGCAGCCTTTTTTATGTTTAGAATTCATCCTTGTCAGTAACAACCAGCCACTCTTTACCACAACACGTCCACCGAGTCACCGGAAGAACAGTACTAAGCCAACGATGCCATTGTTTGCGTTTTATCCGAACCATCTTTCGACCGCACTCTGGACAGTTCTTATCTTCCCGAATTGATAGAATTCTCTCTTTCTCTAGCATGTAGTCACCCCTAAAGTGTTTACAGATCTCTTGAAATCTTACTCAATCTCTGATAAAAAGAATAATTACAGTGCCAACGCTTTCGTGCCCGTAAATATCCAATTTAAGTTAAAATTGGTAATTAAGATTTATTAATACGTCTTTAGAAAATAAAAGAATAACGCGGTTGCAGCATTTTATCTTTCAGAATTTGAGATGAATTTCCTGCATTATTGACATAAAGAACAAGATAGATCTAAAAAAACCCGGAAGGATAGTGATCCCTCCGGGTTTAAAAATTTACAGTCGGGCTAACGAGATTTATCGAAGCCCTCCTGGAACACCCTTGCAAATACGGCTGACCGCGTCGTGGCTGTGCAGGCTCTCCATATGTACACAACGGACCACAAAATCAACCACCTGTTCCTGTTCATCCAGTTCTTCATACACCAGTCGGGCAGCATCTTCTACGAACTTTTGATACGCCGCATTCATCTCAGCAAACGCTTGCTCATCCTCGCGCTTGACCATGACCTGGGTTTCGGTCTGCAAGGCTTCACGGCATATAGCAACCAAATCTTCTACAAAAAGCTCTTCATCAAGCTCAACCGTCACACTGGCAATACTGCGCTGGCTGTGGGGAATTGCCGCCACGTCACGCGAGTCTTTAGCATGCTCGGAGAGCTCATATGAACAAGGGCATGCACTACTGTATTCAAAATCCAGGTGCATAAACATTCTGAAATTATCTCGGTTGTCGAGCGCCCCCTCGAGGGCAACGTTATAATATTGATAGCCCTCCAATTCAGATCGCAGGCTTTCCTGGATTATCGGATAGTTGAACGAAAGCCTAAGGTATCCACTATGGGTGTCCAGATCCTTTTTATAAGTTTTTAATACCTCGCGAAGCTTTTCAAGATGGAAAACTTCATTTTTAAACTTATAAAAAGAGCGAATAATTCTGCTCATGTTGATCCCCTTCTTGTCAGCTTCAAGACCTACATAGCCATCTACCGAGGTCTCAAGGGTAATCAACTCTCCATCCGGGCGGGGAAATTTCAACGGTAGTTTAAAATTGGATATACCAACCTGCTGAATTGGCACATTGGCACCTTCAATCAATGACGCCGGTCCATTCTGAAGATCAGGCAGACTGGCCTTGTAGTCATCAGAAATCGTAAATGTAGGATCGTACACTCGCTTTAATTTAGTG
The DNA here is from genome assembly GCF_031569985.1 of Aliifodinibius sp. S!AR15-10. Taxonomy (NCBI): domain Bacteria; kingdom Pseudomonadati; phylum Balneolota; class Balneolia; order Balneolales; family Balneolaceae; genus Fodinibius; species Aliifodinibius sp. S!AR15-10. Next base: position 110,529 of record NZ_JAMQKA010000005.1, read on the forward strand.
GATATCATGCTTTGAACAATTCGTTAAAATCGTTTATCAATGAATTATTTCAATAAGTATGGACAATATTCGGCTGCGTTTCGTTCGGTCTCATGCAGCTTAACAGCATATAGTTTACCGCCTTCCACGCACGCTTTTTCAATCGGTTCTTTCAGCTGAAAATAAAAAGCTTTCACCAAGTTCTCAGTAGATGGCAAAATGCCGTCTAAAAAATCAACGTCTAAATTTAAGTTTTTATGATCACATTTTTCAATAATCTGTTCTTCAATGATATCGTACAGTTTTGAGAGGTCAATAACATAGCCCGTATCGGGATCTGGTTCCCCAGCAACTACCACTTCTATTATATAATTGTGGCCGTGCCAATTGGGGTGGTTACATTTACCGTAGACCCGCTTGTTCCACTCTTCGGATTTTTCGGGATTGTGGAGGCGGTGTGCCGCGTTAAAATGTGCTTTTCGCTTTACAAAAACCAATGTATGAATATTATTTCTTGTTAACGGATTGACCTAACGAAGCAACCAGGGAAAAGGTTCCAACATATTTTACTCCCCGTGCTTGCCATCCAAAGATAAATATATTGTGAAAGGAGTCCCAGTATTCAGAACTTCCTTACTTTCCATACTGAATTGTACAAACTCTATTGCTGCAACATTATTTTGGCCATCTTGCCCATGGCCATTTGATAGGTCCCAGAGCACCATGGTATTCAACCTGTTCAAACCAGCTGTCACCTGGGGATTGACCACCCGTTAAATAAGGGGAGGCATCGGGCAAACTAAAATCAAAATGTTCGAGATCATTAAATAACAAAATCGATTCTTCAGCAGATATCATGGTATAGCTGCTTTTATAATGCTGTGTTAGTAAAGCATTTTCCCAGCCTCCATTATTATGAAGCAGAAAGTTATTGAATTTCAGCCTGCTGCCATAATTTTCAAAAGTCATATCCTTGTCATCACTGGTCCCGGCTCCTCCGTTTTTCCCCTGCAACCGCCAGTGATATCCGGCAAAATTACTAATAATGACGTTATGGTATGAACAGACTGGTTATCACACGCGCTGCTAAATAGTACACCTAATATAAAGACACCGCCTAAAATAAAATTAATATTTAGACTCATATTGCAATCCTTGCAGATCAAATTTTAGAAATTAAATCATTATGAATACCGGAATATTCCAAATAAAAAGAGGACCCCGGTTCCCCGGAATCCCCTTATTGTGATCAGCACACCTCACACTTACGTGAGAGGATATCGTTGTAAATCACTAAAATGAGTATTTAAAACCGAGGCTCGCTGAGGTATGTGGATTATATTGTTCATACAACTGTTCTTCTGCTTGGTAGCCGTGGAAGGTTTCTTCCTGCACTTGATTTAAGATATTGGTCACTTTCAAGCTTAGGGAAGCCCGGCCAAACGATTTATTTAAATTAAAATTCAGACTGTGAAAAGGCTCGGAATAAACATCCGGGAACACGCCCCCGCCAACAATAGTCAAGGTTTCCCCTTTTAGGTTGTAGAAAAAACCTGCATCAAAACTTATTTCCGGGTTTTCATAAGTGAGCCCGGCATTTATGATATATGGAGACTGCCCCGCCATCTGACGAGTATCATCAACCACTTGTCCATCTTTTTCCACTCTTTTTCGGGCTTCATATTCTTCTTCGGTCATTTCAATACTGGATTGAACCAGAGTTACATTGGTATTGAACCCGAAGTTGTCCAGTGAGGGAGACAAGAAATCCAACGATTGTCTCAACTCAAATTCCGCTCCATACACTTCCCCTTTCCCAACATTTCGGGGTTGGTATTCGGTTGATGTAACCTGTGTTCGAATTCTTACCAGCTCGATTGGATCGTCAAAGCTTTTATAAAATCCACTCACAGAAAGGATCTGACCATTGTTGGAAAAACGCTCCCATCGAAGATCCAGGTTATGGATCCGTGTTTCGCCTAAATTGCCGTCCCATTCGCCTATGGGAAATAATCCCCCGTTGAATATCCGGTCGGAAACGGGATCCAGAATCTGGGCAAATGAAAGCTCTTTAAATGAAGGCCTTGCGATGGTTCGAGAATATGAAAACCGTAAATTCTGATTATCATTTAAAAAGTAGGTAAGGTTCGCTGACGGGAAAAAGTCTAGTGCATCAAGTACTTTTTCGTCATCCAGGTTGTTTCCGGCCTCACTGCCCTGGGCATATAAAGCATCGCGTCCGGTATGCCGTTGTACATATTGCTCAGCCCTGACCCCAATACTGGCTTTCAGGTTTGGTATGGGATTGAATTCATTGGACAGATAAAATGCCGTATTGTGTACGTTGGAACTATACGCATTGGGATTTGGCGTTTGGTTTCCAGATTGATAATAGATCGTTCCATCGGGGTAGATATTTCCTTGCTTTAGGATCTCCTCTGGATTACCCTCTAATTCAGGTGTTGAACCAAAAAATGCCATGCTATATGATAGAATCTCATAATCACGCTGTTTGTAGACGTGACTGCCGCCAAATTTAAATCTGGCCGGTTCTCCAAACAGTTCATATTCCCGTGATATATCGAGTCGTCCCACAAGGTTCATTTCATCCAGGTATCGCCAGAGTCTGCTTGGGAATCCCCCTGCACCGGCATTGAATATCGGCTCGTTGTTCGATTCACGAATGGTGTAAGTTGTTCTTCTTATATCCGGGTCCACCATCTTGGAGAAGGTCGGAGAGACTCTCCAGTTTACCTCCCATTTGGTGTCATTAAAATAGTGCACACCATTCAGCAGAAAGTTTGTTATGCCCCGCTCTCCGTATTCCAGGTTATATGAATCGCCGATGTATCCCGATTGGCCGGGGGTACTTTCACTATTGTCTATTGCAAAATTAGAGGATCTGCTTTCTCCATTCTGGAGGTGCATCCCGGTTAACCTGTATTTTGATCTCTCGGTTTTAAAAGCAAGTCCAGCAAGTCCACCAACCAACACATTTTTTTCAGAAACAGTCCCATTTTGGCGGGTTGCATAGATCAATTCATAATTATCAGGTCCTTCCGGTATCTGATATTCACCGTATCTGAAATCATCGTAATGTGTACTCGAGGTTTTATAAGTTCCTGAAAATATATAGCCAAGTGTATTCCCACCCCCCAAATTAAATTGATCTCCCAATGACAGACCAAGGCTATAGTCCATCATATTTGAATCGGTTCTGGGACCCAGTGTTGGATTAAAACTATTTACGAAATTATTTGCCTGCTCTTCAGAAGCACCGCTTATAGGCGTGGGGATATTCTCTGCGTCAGCTCCATTCGGTAGTTCTCTTGCGCCATTATCAAACCCAAGGAAATCGGTATCACTACCCTCATAGGTCAAATAGTTATTGTTGAAATGCATGGAGGGGTTGTAATCAATACTTGCCGACACATCAAAAATGGGCTCACCCGGGAAATCCTTGGTTTCAATATTTACAATACCACCTGTAAAGTCGGCTGGCATTTCCGCAACGGCGGTCTTGGTGATGACCATATTGTTGATAAGGTTGGTTGGAAAAATATCGATTTGCAGGCTGTTACGGTTGGGATCAAGACTCGGGATGTCAACAGAATTGAGCATGGTTTTGGTGTATCGGTCGCCCAGTCCCCGAACGTACACATACTTGCCGCCTTCCACAGATACGCCAGTCACTCTTTTCAAGGCTCCTGCAGCATTGGAATCACCGACTCTTCGAAATCTTTCTGCGGAAATACCATCAACCAGGTTAGCTGACTTTTTCTTTTGTGTCATCAATGCCGCTTCAGAAATGTTCACAAGGTCAGCGGTCACAACCACTTCCTCCATCTCTTCGACCGATTTCTGCAGGCGTATATTATCGAAGTTTGTAACTTCCCCTTCGGTAACCTCAACTTCTTCGATCGTTACCGCTCTGTAAGAAACATATGAGATCCGAATATCATAGGTACCGGCAGACACTTCTAAATCAAATTTGCCATCAAAATCCGTTGTTGTCCCTTTTGATTCTCCTACCAAAAGTACGGTTACTCCATAAAGCGGCTCACCGCTGGCATCTTCAATCACGGTTCCGCGAATGGTTCCATCTTGGGCTTGTAGTAAATTCGTAAAGCAACTGAGCCAAAATATCACAAAGGTTAGCTTGTATAATCTATTCATGAAACTGATCACTGTGTGCTTTTTAGTTTTTTTAAAATAAATAGGTGTGCTGAACTTCTATTCTCTTTTTAAATGGGTTTGCCTTTAGCGATCTAAAGGCAAACCCGGTAAACATGCGTACGTTACATTATTCAAGTCCAATTTCAGCGAGTGCGCCTGACTGGCTAGCCCATGTAAAGCCAAATACGCTTACATCGGCACCAACAGTAGCCTCAGAATAGCTTGATACTGAAGATACTTCTTCAGCGTCTATTAGAGAGCTGGGGAAGAAGTCTGACAATGTACCTGAAGGAAGTACCGCCTCAAGCGAAGTGATTGCATAACCGTTCTGGTTATCTGCATACTCTGAGTAATTATCATCGAGCATGGTAGTAGACTCTGAGGACCACATGAACAGGACGTTATTTACGTTCACATCGGTGTTATCGTCCGTATCAATCAGGAACTCAGTGTCAGCTCCTGCATAAGCAGTAACGTTCGTGATTGTATGACCGGAACCAGTGTAAGATCCCTCTGGACCGTCAAGCTCCATGAGTGAACCGGCAGGATTAATAGTAACTACATTGTCAACAGTACCAGCCCAAGCTTGATCAGTATCAAGTGCATCATCTCCGTTATTCCATACCAGAACATTCTTGACACTGACCGTTCCACCGAACCATTCAACACCGTCATCCTGGTTGGCCACAATCTCGATGTTTTCGATAGTGGTTCCACTACCAACGCCACCGAGTGACAAGCCATTGATCTCGTTACCTTCACCAATGTTGGTTCCACCATGACGGATGGTTACGTAAGTGAGTGAACCTGAACTGTCTTCGGCATCATCTCCCCCATAGAGGGCAAGCGTTTCAGAGGATGGAATACCTTCAATTTGAGCTTCGCTTCCGCTTCCTACTGAGATAGGAGCATTACCGAGGACAATAACTCCGCCCCAGAGTCCTCGAACGGTAGGATCAAGGTTGGGACTAGCGAAGTTTCCATTGTCAACATCTTCAGGGGTAATCTCGTCGGCAACAGAGGTAAAGATAATGGGTTGCTCAGCGGTACCGTTTGCATTCAGGGTACCATCGCGAGCTACAAGTAGTGTCGTGGCATTAGCTTCGGCACCGGCTTCGCCTTTAACAATAACCCCAGCCTCGATGGTAAGTGTAGCGCCGGGCTCAACAATAATTCGACCACCAAGGATGTAGATTTTGCCATTTTCCCAGGTTGTATCTTCGGTAATATTGTCAACTACTCGGATTGTGGACTCCTCTTCATTGACTGAAACTACAGCCGTGGCTTTTTGACTCATTCCGTCAGCATCAGTAACGGTGAGTTCAACAGAACCTGCCCCTGAGGCATCACCGGTATAGTTAACAACTACATCTCCACTGGTTGCACCAGCTTCAGGTTCGGAGGTAATCTCGGCGGTTCCGTTTTGAGCTGTAACCTCAGCTGATTGATATCCTTCATCGGCAGTTATATTGAAGGTAATCTCAATAGACTCACCTACGAGAGTATTTTGGGATCCAGGTGCTGTCACGCTGGGAGGATTTACTTCGGTGCCAGTCCCATTGTCATCCTCGCTACAGGAGACAAACAGAGCTAACAATAGTAATACGCTAACTGAGTGTGTTAGTAAGTATTTAATATTCATGATATGTTATCTGATTGGATTTATTTATGTATTAATGAAAGGTCCAAAAGGTATGTGAGAGGGATTAGGATGAATTAAAACCAGTATTACTAAATCATTATTAAGCCCTATTGAAAACAAACTTTGAATGAAGAGATGGTACCTTGTGATACCTCGAAAAATCCATCTTTGGTTTGACTTCATGTCTGACCACGTTGGTTAGTTTTACTGATCAATTCATTACTCCAACCTCTGTTGGAACCAAGGATAGCACACTCAGATTGCAACAGTATTAATTCAGGGTTACTGTTGAGTTACTGTAATTTTAAGGGAATGTTACCAGAGGGGCGTGGTATGTTAACTTGGTGTTAAATGAAGCTCTCTTTAAGAGAAGGAAGCTTACGTAAGATGAAAAAGGAAGGAAATAAAGAAGAGGAATTCCGAAGAATTCCTCTCCCGAAATAATTACTCTTCTTCTTTACTGGAATCTTGTTTTGATTCGGAAAGGTAGTTGGACTCGGAAACTGAAGACCCGTTCGGATTACCATTTACTTTTTCAGCCGATTGATCCCCATCAAAAATTCCCTCAGGATAGCGGCCCTGTGGTCGCTCGCCCAACAGTTCACGGAGATCATTGTGATTAAGCACCTCTTTCTCCAGCAGGGTTTGAGCCATTTTTTCCAGCTTGTCTTCCTGCTTTGTTAGCAGCTCTTTGGTTCGTTCATAATTCGTTTTGATGATTTTGCTCACCGCACCATCAATACGCTCCGAGGTTTGTTCAGAATATTTTTTATTAAAACCATAGCTATTCTCCGGATTCTGGGAATCCTTCAGTGAGATGTAGCCCAACTCTTCACTCATGCCATATTCGGCGACCATGGCAAATGCCATGTTTGTGATTCGTTCCAGGTCATTCTGAGCACCGGTAGAAATTTTTCCAAAGGTAAGCTCTTCCGCAACACGACCGCCAAGCAGTGCACAAATCTTGTCCTCCAACTCTTCTGTTGTCATCAGATAGCGATCTTCCAGCGGTGTCTGCAAAGTATATCCCAACGCAGCCAATCCTCGCGGAACGATACTCACTTTAAGTACAGGGTCCGTGTGCTCGAGATACCATCCCACGATAGCATGACCTGCTTCGTGATATGCCACAATACGTCGCTCTTCGGGACTAATAAGCTTATTCTTTTTCTCCAACCCGGCAATAACACGTTCAATAGAATCCTGGAAATCAACCATTTCAACCGACTCTTTTCCACGGCGTGCCGCTAGCAGGGCTGCTTCATTGCAAAGATTGGCAAGTTCCGCACCTGCAAAGCCAGGCGTTTGCGAGGCCAGTAGTTTGAGATCAATATCGTCAGACAGCTTTAAATTCCGGGCATGTACTTCAAGAACTTGTACCCGCCCATTCAGGTCCGGCTTATCAATCAGAATTTGGCGATCAAACCTTCCGGGTCGCAACAATGCGGTATCAAGCACATCAGGACGGTTTGTGGCCGCCATAATGATGACCCCCTTATCAGAATTGAAGCCGTCCATCTCGCTGAGAAGCTGGTTCAGGGTATTCTCGCGTTCGTCGTTCGAACCCATCATCATGCCACGTCCGCGGCTTCTTCCAATCGCATCAATTTCGTCAATAAAGATGATGCATGGCGCTTTTTCTTTGGCCTGCTTGAAAAGGTCACGCACCCGCGCGGCCCCAACACCGACAAACATTTCAACAAAGTCGGAGCCACTCAGACTGAAAAACGGGACATCCGCTTCCCCGGCCGTAGCTTTGGCCAGAAGCGTCTTACCTGTACCAGGAGGCCCCACTAGCAGAACTCCTTTAGGGAGGGTACCACCGAGTTTGGTAAATTTCTTGGGATTCTTCAGGAATTCAACGACCTCCTCAACTTCCGCCTTGGCCTCCTGCAGACCGGCAACATCTTTAAACGATACCTTATTATCGCTCTGCTTGTCATACAACGAAGCTTTGTTCTTTCCGATATTAAGAACCTGCTGACCAGGATTCATTCGGCGGAAGATGAATATCCAAAATGCAATGGCGAGGCCGATCGGGATCAGCCAGATTAGAATACCGCTGAACCAATCCTCTTCAATTCTCACATCATACTCAACGTTGTTCGCATCAAGAATCGGGCGTATCTCATCGCCCTCCAGCATCGTCGTACTGAAACTGGGTGTTTGGTTTTGGCTGGTTAGTTGCCACTGTTGATCCTGTTCAGGAGGCTTAACGATCCCCTGCTGTATAGCTTTCTCGGTATACTGCCCTTTAATTTGGGCGCCGTTTGTGATCGTTATTTTCTCTACATAGCCTTCTTCTACATATTCAAGGAACTGGCTGTACATAATTCGGCTACCAGCTTCCGGCGTCATAAAATAGAATTGAATGCCGAACAGTACGAGCAGGACCACAAGATAGATCCAAATTGAAAGCCTCGGAGATTTATTATCCCCCTTCAGCTTGTCTTTTAAATCAGAAGAATTATTATTTTTGTCAGACTGGTTAGACATCTATTGATTTCCAAACTTATTTATTTCAGCAAATTCAATCTAATATACCACTTTTTTTAATTTATTCTGTCTTACACAAAGAGCTGGTAAAACGTTCCAGCCAGCTATAACGGAATGCCTCGTGTGTATATTTGAATTTTATTGGCCGATATCAAATTTAACTCTCTTGTTCTTCAAAACTGATCAGTTCCCCATCCTGGCGCTGCATCTTGACACCTTCTTCTTTTGGGGTAATCTTGCCGATCACCACAAAGTCCTGGAATTCATCAGCTAATTTTTCCACTTGTTCCTTAGGCAGGGTAAACAGGAGTTCAAAATCTTCTCCCCCGTAAAGTGCGTATTTGTCAACATCTTCTTTCATTTCATCTGCCACCTGTCGGGTCTCAATAGCAATGGGAAGTGCTGCTTGATAAATATGAGCTCCGACATTTGAGGCATCGGCAAGCTGGTGAAGGTCACTGACTAGACCTTGTGTCAAGTCAATCATTGCCCCAGGCTGCATTTCCAGCTCAGCAATTTTGTCTATAAAATCGCGGCGGGCAACCGGCACCAGCTGCCGCTTAACAACATATTCATAATCTCCCAGATCAGGCTGAAATTGATCCTGCTGGTGTTCTTCCCAGAATTTCTTTTCTCTCATCAAAATTCGGAGTCCAGCTATAGCCCCGCCGACATCGCCAGTAACACAAACCGCTTCATCAATTTTAGCACCTGAACGATAAACCAGGTACTCCTTCTCTGCTCGCCCATGGGCCGTTATTGACAACGACAAAATCTGGTGTGAAGCAGTGAGATCTCCACCGGCAACTTCAACCCCATAATCGTTGGATGCGGCATCTACGCCCTTATATATCTCATTTACCATATCCACAGACAGCTTATTGGGCAGTCCTAAATTGATCAAAACGGAGTCAGGTGTACCGTTCATCGCATAAATATCGCTGACGGCCGCGGTAACAATTTTATACCCGAGATGATGCAAAGGGGTATATGTCAGATCAAAATTGACACCCTCAAGGAACGATTCGGAGGATAGTAACCCAGCATAGGTTTGGGTTTCATCTATAACAGCAGAGTCATCGCCGATCCCCTTTATGACTTTGTCATTACGGAAGGCAGTCTGCTCTGAAAGTTCTTCTATTAGCCTGTAACGTCCAATTGATTCTATACTTCGGAAGGAATCTTTATCCACAAAAAATGTAAATTTGGTTAAATAAAAAAGGCAGGCACAAAATGGTGCACTGCCTTTAAAATTAAATGTAAGCTTGTATCAGTTAGTCCTCACGGTGAGTAGAGTAGTTAATACGAAGAGTGCCCGCCTTGCGAAGTTCCTGCTCAACGTCGGTAACAATACCGAACTCGGAATCTTCGTCAACCCGAAGGGAAACAATAAGCTTGGGTTGCTCCTGGAGCTTATCATACATCATGTTTCGGATTGAACCCAGATCATCAATCAGGGTGTCATCGATTTGCACTTTCGTTTCACCTAATGAATTACCAGATAATTTTTCTGGCCCGATGTAGATATAACTTACCAAGCGTTTTTGCTCGATTTTCTCAATATTCTCGGCCTGGGTAAAGTCAACTTGAACCTGCAAGGTCACTTCCCGGAGAACCGTTGTCACCATAAAGAAAATCAGCAGCATAAATACGATATCGGGCATTGCCGATGTCGGAATCTCCTGCTTAGTATTAGCAGATTTTTTTTTGAAATGTGCCATAATAGATTTCCTTACCCTTGGTCTGGCTCTGCGATTGAAATTTTCTTGGGGTAAATGTCCTGGACTTGTTGCCTTTCTGCACTGTTCTCTCCCAGTGATTCGTAAGACTTACCAAACCGGGACTGAGCTGCCGTATTCCGCAACTCTTCATAAGCCCCCACCACCTCATCAAGCATATCTATGTAGACCGAGTATGGTGTTTGCCTGTCGGTCTTGATAGAAACAATTGCTTTGTCAGGTGATTCAGACAGGTTGGGATCCTGTCCTCGGTTGTCAATAAAATCTTTGACCTTTTGTTTTACTTCCGAAAGCGAAGTGGGCTCCTCATCAAGCAGAACCATACCCTGAGCATTTACCAATATCTTGAGCATATTACGCTCTTTAATAGGTGGTGGCTCTTGATCTTGCTCCGGTTCCGGAGGCAACACCAATCCAATTCCCGTATCAACGTCGATAGTTGTTACCAGCAGGAAAAATATTAGCAGCAGAAAAGCAATATCTGACATCCCTGCACCGCCGAGTTCCGGCTCTTCCCTTTTTCTTTTCTTTCCAATCATAACGCGTTGCTATTAAAGATTAAATGTGCTACGCAATCCGGTAAGCAGCATAAACAGCATCATAGCAGCAATCATAAACAACATGGTACCGATAGCTGCATCTACCAATTCACCTGCTACACCAAAAATAATTCCGAAAACTGCAAAAGGAACTAAAATGGTGATGATTCTCTTCATATCTTGCTTGCCGGTTGTTAAACTCTTAATACCAGCAACAATCATTGCCAAAATACCGATCCCAATTAGCCCGATTGCAATTCCAATTCCAATTACTGCAGTCATAACTATACCTTTAACTTTTTAAAATACAGATTATTATTCAGCTTCGGCTGGGCCTTCACTGGTATCGATAATTTGTTCGCCTTCTTTCAGGGCGACAATAGAGTCGATAAGCGTAATTGAGCTCTCTTCCATCTCCGCAATGAGGCGGTCAATTTTCGAGACACAATAGTTATAACCCACCTGCAGAATAATACCTGCGATAAGTCCTGCAGCAGTAGTAAGAAGCGCAGTTTTAATACCACCGGCTACCAAACTTGGTGAAATGTCGCCCGCTTGCTCAATAGCATCGAACGCCTCAATCATACCAACAACAGTACCGGTAAATCCAAGCAGAGGAGCGATAGCAATAAACAGTGATAACCATACCAATCCACGCTCAAGAAAACTCATTTCGATGGATCCGTAGGCTGAAATACCTTTTTCAGCTGCCTCAATACCTTCATCTACACGCATCAGACCAGCTTGGAAAACAGAAGCAATAGGACCTCGTGTTTCAGCACACAGTTCCTTTGCCGCAGGCACGCCGCCTTCTTGTAGTGCTTCCTGGACGTTGACGATGAATTTTCGGGTATCAATATCAGCTAAGTTCAATGTAATTATTCGCTCTAGGAAAATGGCTAATCCAAGAATGAGTGCCACCAATACTGGCCACATGAAGGTACCACCCTCATTGAACCTTTGAACAATTACATTGAAAAAGCCTTGATCAGCTCCAGCTTGAAGCAGTAAGAGAGCTATTGACGATGTCATACGATTACTCCAATTATATATTATTAAATTTAATGATTACGGGCTTATAAAGATGCAAAATGATAGATCATTTTGATTTAAATGTCAAAATAACAAGCCCACTAATTTGGATTAAATGGGTCCTTTAAAAGGATTTACAATTATCAATTCACCAATGCAGCGGAACTCTCCGATTGCGAAGTAAACCTGCCTAAACCGTTATCAAGAAATTTTTTGAATTTGTCTTTATCGGCATAGCCGACCAGTTGATCGAGCACTTTGCCCGAATTTGGATCGACAATTACATATGTAGGCAGAGCAACGGTTCCCGTTAATTTAAATTGAAACTGTTGATTCTCCGGTCCATCAATCCCGTCATCCGTATAAAGCCGAACTTTTTCCATTTTTGCAAATCGATTTTGCACTTCCTCCAGTGGAAATACATTTGTCTCCATTGCACGGCAATTTGTGCAGGTATAGCCCGTAAAATCTATGAATATGGGCTCTCCATTCTGTTTGGCTTTTTCTATGGAGGCCTGGTAATCATCCGACCATCCCTCCATATCGCCTTCCGCTGAATTTTTTGCACCGCCCGTTTGTGCGATAGAATAGACAACGCTCACATCCGTGGCTTGCTTTGGTGGTAGCCATGCATCCCAGATGCCGAGAGAAGCACCGAGCAATCCGGGAATCAAATAAAAGCTGAACAGGAAAAAAGGAATAGCCAGCATCAGTCGTCCTGTACCGATCTGTCCCGGCTTATTTTCATGCTTAAGCGAATAGGTTCCAATGATGTATAGCCCGGCAAGGAAAAAGATCGTAATCCATGCGGCAATAGTTAGCGGACGTGATACGATGCCCCACTGCCAGACCAGATCGGCATTTGAGAAAAACTTAAAGGCAGCAGCCAATTCAATAAATCCGAGCAGTACTTTCACCACGTTCATCCAGGAGCCACTCTTGGGTAAAGACTCCAGCCAGCGGGGAAACAGTGCAAAAAGGACGAACGGTGATGCAAATGCCGCTGAAAAGCCCGCCATGCCGATAATCGGGTAGAACCACTCCCCTCCTGTCGTGGCTGCCAGCACGCCCCCGACAAATGGCGCTGTGCATGAAAAAGAAACAGCACTAATCGTCAATGCCATGAAGAGCACGCCCATAATACCGGAACTCTCATTGCTCTTCCGGTTCAACCAGTTCGTAAGCTGGTAGGGCAATCGCAGTTCAAACATGCCCAACAGACTCAGGGCAAAAACAATGAGTACTATTCCAATAAAAAGGTTCACCCAGGGATTAGCAGCAAACTGGTTGGCCCCAGAGGCACCGATTAACGCAGCCAACAATGCTCCCAAAACAGTAAACGTGGCTACAATGGCTACGCCAAACAGCAGGGCCTGTCCCACTGCACGCTTGTTATTTCCTTCATTTTGTTTGGAAAAAAATGAAACCGTCAGAGGAATCATAGGGAAGACACAGGGCGTAAGCAAAGCGGCAAATCCCGCGGTCAGGGCGATCCAGATAAAAGAGAAAAATCCACCACTTGTGTAGCCGCTGGTCGTGGGCTGGTTGGTCCCCTGTTCTATACTTTCACTATTGGCATTATCAGAAGGTGAGTTTCCAGGAGCCCCACTCGTCCCCCCCGAGCCTTCGGCCTCAGAAAAACCGCCATACGGCTGCGAGGCTACTCCAGAAATAGAAATTGCCTGGGTCACAGATTTCTTCTTGGGCGGCAGACAGGCTTTATCATCACAGACCTGGTAGAGCACCTCGAGATCAATCATGGTGCTGCCGCTGGCATCGGTTTTAAAAGCGAGCGGGACAGTGAACGTCGCTTGCGAGGTGTGCCACCCTAACTCCGTGTCGAAATTGGGGTCGTATTCAATGGAAGGCTCGGATTCTTTAACTTTTCCCGCCACGACCAGTTGCGGGTTCGCCGAAGAAAACTGGGTGGGATAAGGACCCGCATCGGGATCGTTATTGACGGAATACAGATGCCATTTACCCTCTATTGTTGTTGATATGGTAATCTCAAAAGGTTCTCCCGCCTGCACTGTTTCAGGGCTTTGGGTCACCTCAAATGAGACCGGGTCCAACATTTGAGCTTGAATACAAAATGGGGAGAGTACAAGTAGTACAATCCCCATCGCGAAAGTAAGACATCTTTTCATGGTAGTCAGTTAGGTTTCGGTGATATCACCGGACCGATAGTTACTCTTTGACTACCCAAACTTTAATTTGAGTTTTAATCTCACTGATCAAGTTTATGGTAGCCGTATATTCTCCAAGCGTTTTGATGTCCTCATCAAGCGAAATCTTACGCTTGTCAATTTCAATATCGCGTTCCGCGAGTGCATCAGCAATATCTTGTGTAGTAACGGAGCCGTGGATCTTTTCGTCTTCTCCCACTGTAACAGGAATAGTGACCGACGTCGTTTCAAGTCGTTCGGCCATCTCCTGTGCTTTTTCAATGGTGAGCTCTGCACGACGAGCCGCTTTTTCCTTGATTAGATTGAGCTGCTTGATGGCACCGGGCGTCGCGATTTCGGCTTTACCCTGGGGAATCAAATAGTTTCGGCCATAACCGGGCTTTACCTCAACTACCTCTCCGGCATCGCCCAATTTTTCCACATCTTCTTTTAAAATCAATTTCATCTGTTTAGGCATAGATACAAATCCTTTTTTTATCTGAGGTTCTCTGCTACGTATGGGACCAAGCCAAGAAAACGGGCTCGCTTAATAGCCGTGGCCAGTTGCCGCTGATACTTGGCACTGGTTCCGGTTACACGACGGGGCAGAATTTTCCCCTGGTCGTTCATAAAGCGCAGTAACAGTTCAGTATCTTTGTAATCAATATACTCGAGACCAGCTTTTGTAATTTTACACTCTCGCGTGCGTATCTGGCCTTTCTTCGGATGTGATGGATTCTTAATCATAATTGGTTATCTCTTCTTTTCGTAATCACTTTAATCCCCGAATGAATGTTGGGATACAAAAGTGAAATAAATTCCTGTTAATCTTCCTCTTCCTCTTCTTGGGCAAACACATTGGGAACGGTGCCCTTTCGCTGCTGCTCACGATGGCGCAGCATCTTGGCATCATATTTAAGCGTCAGGTACCGGATCACATTATCATCCAGCCGCAGTTGGCGTTCCAGCTTTTCAATCAGTTCGCCGGGGGCATTAAAATAGGCATTTACATAATATCCACTGTTTTTGCCTTTCATCTCATGCTCAAACTTGCGGATCCCCCACTCATCAACTTCATCAATCTCACCTTCGTTGTCTCTTATAAAATCGGTGAATTTGTTGACGATCTCGGAGAACTCATCATCCTCCAATACGGGATTTATAATATAGGTTAATTCGTAATAGTTTTTACTCATTTGAAAGGTTTCCTTTGGTTGTTTTCGTTGAAAACAGCCGTCCCAATCGTTTTGAGACAGCAGGTGATGTTCGCAACTGCAATCTATTCAATATTCAAAGCAGTTTGAACAGGCAGGCAAAAATATAGCTTTTTGCGATTAATTCCAATCATTTACCAAAGTTCCGTCTTGATAGTTCTAGTTGGCTAAGGGGATAATTCCCAAAATAATGCATCTCCTTAAAATTATCGTAAATAACTATTTTTTATATATTTATAAAAAGGGATAGCTTGGTAACGACCTTACGTACTGATGAAACATCAACTAATCTCTACCCAGTATGAATTCAGACCTTAAAACCATTCGGAGTAAACTAAAAGAGCAGCGCTCAATGCTCATGGATAAACCCAACGTTGTTGCCACCGGTATTGGGTATAAAATAAAAAATGGCCGCCTTACTGACGAATTGGGAATTATTTGTTCAGTGGAAATTAAAAAAGCGATCAGCAAGCTGGGGCGAGAAGATATAATACCATCTAACGTCGATGGCGTTCAAACTGACGTAGTGCCTACCGGACCTTTTGTTGCGCGACAAGACCCAACCGATCGATTTCGCCCTGCACCTGGCGGGGTAAGTATCGGACATAAAGATATCACTGCGGGCACCCTGGGTTGCCTTGTCGAAAAAGAAGGTACGCTCTACATCCTGTCAAACAATCATGTGCTGGCAAACAGTAATGAAGCGGATGTCGGGGACGCGATACTGCAGCCCGGTCCGATTGACGGCGGGCGCAATCCACAGGATCAAATAGCAACGCTGGGTGAATTCGTACCTATACACTTTGATGGGGATAATGGGTCTTCACATCCCGGTTGCGGTACATCCCGTGCTATAGCCAAAATGTTAAATGCTCTGGCAGCTGGCGTTGGCAGCACGGTGCGGATGAAGCCTGTTCGAATACAGCAGAATGAAAACCTGGTGGATGCAGCTATTGCACAACCGTTGGACGTTGATGATGTGGAAAACAGGATTCTTGAGATCGGAACAATCGCTGGGACAAGAGAAGCAGAATTGGGAATGGAAATTAAAAAAAGTGGCAGGACCACAGGTTTCACGACTGGTACGATTCAACAGATTGATGTAAGCGTGCGTGTAAACTACGGATCTAACAAGGTTGCTACATTTGTAAACCAGTTAATTGCCGGTTCCATGAGCCAGGGAGGTGACAGCGGCTCGGCCGTGCTAGACAATGACGACAACCTGGTGGGATTGCTTTTTGCCGGAAGCGATACATCTACTATAATAAACCGTATTCAGGATGTTTTTGATGCCCTGGGGATCACACTTCCCAGTTAACATTTTTTAGTTTTAGGGACAAGCCTACTTTAAGACTCATGTTATGTCTGAACGAACCCAAAAAGCAAAACAAGTTAAACGACTGAATGAAAAAAAATGGATGGCTGAGGAAGAAGTTACGGCTGTCGGCGTTGGCATAACCGGGAAAGGAGATGTTGGCATTATCATATCAGTAAAAGGAGATATTCAAAACATGCGCAAAAAATTTCCTTCTGAAGTCGAAGGTATTCCCGTTGAACTGCAGGTCTCCGGGGAGTTTAGAGCCCAGTAAATAAATTTACTGTGAGGTCTCGATTCTAACAGCCGGTGAAACTCTCTGTGCAATTGCAATTTTGGATTCCCCGGGAGAATTGCCATTTGGCCCAGTCGTCCTGATATCAAAAACGTAGCGAAATTCCCCGGGAATTTGAGACGTTTCTAAGCCCAAATCTGCTGGAATATCGATAGTTTTGGTATCTCCGGATTCTAAAAGGATCGGTGGGGTCGCTATGGCAATGCAGACGGGTGCCCCCGCCCTGACCCATTCTTGTTGTTCCCTTTTCTCAACAAAAAAACTGGGGAGGTATTTCTCTTCATCGGTACCACAACCGGTGGTAATGACAGCGATGGTTTGCCCGGTAATATTCTCGAAGTGGAAAGTGATTTCATCGCTGTACCCTACACTTTCCTGCTCAACGGATATTATGCTTGTCTCCTGAGCATCGGGGGCTTGACAAGCCAGGAAAACTACCAATGAAAAAAGAAAGCCACGGAATGTATGTTTTCCGATCCGCATAAGGCATGAAGGATTTAATCCTATGATTTTGTCCGAATTAACGGGAGGAAATTACTAATATTTCAGAATACACAACTTTGGGTAGTTAACACGAGTTTGAGAAGAAGGTTTGGGATCGTGGCCCCTAATAATTAGGGCATCCTCAGACGGATGCTAAGCCATTCTTTACCAGTGTCTTACAAGGTTAAATGGGTGATTCAAATGCATCATTTGCCGCTAATTTCTCCAAAGCCTTACATTTGTTACGTTCTGGCAAGTACCTTGCATCGTACCATAAGATAACGACTCATAACCGGCGAATAGGGTGTTCATTTTTTGGTGAGGAAAACCCCACCGGTGGGCGGACTAAAAACTGTCCACCCAAAAATCCAAGATATTCCCCTCTTTCGCCTTTACATAGAAGGTGCTTTCCCACAGTAGTTACCCCTCAGGACATATATAGCAGGGATTTTCTGGATTTGGGGGCACTGCCACTGAAATAGGATTTTATCTCCTCCGGCCTGCGGATTTGTTCGCCGCCCGGGCAAACGAAGCGAAGGCGTGAAGAAAGAAATCTTGCTCAACTATATCTTTAGGATCATGAATGTGGAAACCCTCTTTAACTAAAAAGGCACAAACCGGGAATATCTTGATTTCTTTTAGTCGGAGCGGAGGGCAGCCAGGCGAAGAAATCCCCCGACGGTGATTTTTTGGGTTGACATTTCTTTAGTCCGCCTGCCGGCGGATTTGTTCACACAAAAAGGAACACCTCTGACCACGAAAAAGGTTAACGGGACTTTTTGAGCAAGCCCTAATTACAAGATAATTACCATTATAATCGTAAACCCTTTACGATTATAATGGCAAGACTCTTACGATTACAGTCACAAAGATCCCTAGATTATAATTGTAAAGGTCTCTCGATTACTATCACAAGACTCTTGTGATTATGAGGGGCTATAAAAACAATTTTAGGAAAGCTTGAAAGCTGTCGACACTAAGGCATCAGAGAAGCCCAGCCTTCAGCATAGTAGGAATTGAGAAGATCTGACACTCCGCCCGGGGCTATCCCAAAATACAAGGTGAGCACAGCCAGCAGAATCAAACTGCCTTTAAATAACCAGCCGGGTTGCACAAGGGGTACATCTTTGTGTGGTTCCCTCATGTAAAGATAGACCATCGGGCGCAGGTAGTAATAGACACTTGCGGCACTAGCCAAAACACCAACTATTGCCAGCCCTATAAAATCTGCATTGACGGCGGCTGCAAAAACCTGGTATTTTCCGACAAAACCGACAAACGGCGGAATTCCAGCCAGCGAAAAGAGGAAGATGGAAAGCATTACGCCCATTGCTGGTCGTTTGAAGCCAAGTCCGGCGTAGTTGTTGATATCGGTAAAATCGAGTCCTTTTTGTCGCTCATAAAATGCGACTACTCCAAAAGCCCCCACATTCATTAGCGTATAAGCCAGCAGATAATAGAGAACCGCACTATATCCTTCTGCAGTCCCCGCTGCCAGTCCAACCATCAGGTAGCCGGCGTGTGCAATACTGGAGTAGGCCAGCATACGCTTCATGTTGTCCTGCACCAACGCAATGATGTTGCCCAGTATCATGGTTATAATTGCAATCACTGAGATCAGTTCTGCCCAGTTTGCGGTACTGTCCGGCAGCATGCGTGATAATATCAGGATTAGTGCAACAAACGTGGCCGACTTGGAAGCAGTGGCAAAATAGGCGGTCAACGTAGTAGGGGTTCCCTGGTACACATCGGGCGTCCACATATGGAACGGTACCGCTGATATCTTGAAGAAGAAACCGACCAGCAGGAGTCCCGCCCCGGCTACAAACAAAAGATCACTGCTTGCCGCTGCGGCAATACCCGGCAGGCTTGTGGTCCCCGTTGCACCATAAAGAAGAGCCATTCCATACAGGAGAAAGCCGGTAGAAAAGGCGCCGAGGAGAAAGTACTTGAGCGAGGCCTCTGCCCCAATCTTTTCCTCATTGATAATACCGGCCAGGATATACAGGCAGATGGACATCGTTTCGAGGCCGATAAACACCATTATCAAGTCATTGGAGCTGGCCAGTGCAAGCATACCCGTGGTGGCAAAGAGGACAAGCGCATAAACCTCTCCAAAGTTATGGTCTACAGCCTCCAGGTATTCCTTGGATATCAAAACACAAAATAGAGTGCCCAATAGGACAATCATATTGCCAAAAGCAGCGGTTCCCCCGTATATAATCATGCCGGAAAAGGCTTCTCCCATCGGTCCAAAAAGATCCATGATGGAAACGACCAGTGCAGCGACTAATGATACGACGGACAGCCCGAATATCGCTTCATGATCATTTTTATAGGCATCGATAAGCACGGCTATTAAACCAGCCAGTGCAACAATTACCCCGGGAAGAAATACGCTCAGATTTTGTAGATAATCCATGTGCTATTACGCGTTATACAGTGACTCTATAGTTTTTGCCAGTTTCAGATCTTTTTCGGTGACTTTGCCACCGGCATCGTGCGTACTCAGTGCGATGCTCACACTATTGTAAACATTGAAAAGCTCCGGGTGATGCACCTGCTCTTCCGCCTCAAAAGCGATTCGGTTAATAAAAGCGATGGCATCACGGAAGTTGTCAAATGAAAAATCCTTCTTCAGCTTGTCGTCTTCGTGGCTCCATCCATCGAGATCGGAAAGAGCTTTGGCGATTTTATCCTCAGAAAGTGGTGTAGCCATAATATCAAGAATTTTGATTAGTGCCCTTCTGAAAAGAGCTAATCCTATTCAATACTACTTCAATCCTTCTGAATTCTCATTTTCCTCAAAACGTTCATTATCTAATTCCTCGGAAGCCAGTTCAGGAGTAACATCATACAGTGTGTTGGCCCACTCCGGCAGATCCTCCTGTATGGCATTCTGTTTCACAGCCACACTCTTATCCTTCGAGGATTCAATCAATTGACTGATTTGAGCCTCAGAGTACTGAATAAAGTCAACGGGGCGAATCCCAATCCAAACCATAAATATAACTAATGGAACCAGCAGTCCAATTTCCCGGGCATTCAGATCAACTAAATCCTCATTCTCTTCATTCTTCAGCGGGCCAAACATCACGCGCTGATACATCCAGAGCATATATACAGCAGCTAAAATAACGCCTGTCGCCGCCAAGATGGTAAAAACGGAACTCCCCAGCACCTCAGAATGAAACGACCCATTCAGTATCAGGAACTCACCAATAAATCCGTTCAGTCCCGGCAGTCCTATAGAAGCAAGCGTAGAGATCATAAACATCACTGCAAACACCGGAATCACTTTAGCGATGCCTCCAAAATCCTTGATCATGCGGGTGTGGCGCCGGTCATAAATCATTCCCACAATGAGGAAGAGAGCACCGGTTGAGAGGCCGTGATTAATCATCTGGATAAGTGCTCCCTGAACGGCAATGGTATTGAAAGCGAACAGGCCGAGAACTACAAATCCCAAGTGGCTGACTGAAGAATAGGCAACCAGTTTCTTTACATCCTTCTGAACCATTGCTACCAATGCACCGTAAATAATCCCGATGACAGCGAGGACAGCCATATAGGGTGCAAACTCTATAAACGCGTTCGGGAAAAGTGGAAGACAAAAGCGTAACAGGCCATAAGTTCCCACCTTCAGCATGATAGCGGCAAGAACAACCGATCCCGCTGTAGGAGCTTCGGTATGCGCGTATGGCAGCCACGTATGAAATGGGAACAGCGGCACTTTGATACAAAAGGCCAGTGCAAATGCGAGAAAGAGCCAGGTTTGCTCTACCAGGCCGACCTGGTACTCACTGCTTGACAGGAACCGCCAGTCGGTGCTGAATGCGTAATCATTAAAGAACGAACCGGCATCGTATCCAACATAAATGAGGCCGATTAGCATAATCAGGGAGCCGACCAGCGTGTAGATAAAAAACTTAATTGTGGCATGAATGCGCCCTTTTCCACCCCAGATACCGATCAGGAAGTACATTGGGATGAGGGAAAGCTCAAAAAACACGTAGAAGACAATCAGATCGAGAGAGGCAAACACACCGAGTGAAGCGGTTTGCAACAGCAACAGCATCGCGTAATATCCCGTAAGATGCTTGGTAATAGAGTTCCATGAGGAAAGAATAACGATGGGCCCAAACAGCGTGGTCAGCATAAACAGGAGCAAGCTAAGCCCATCAAGCCCAACGATATATTTTATATCGAGACCATTCAAAAAGGGTTCACCCACGGTCAGATACTGTGCTGTGGCAGAACCTGCGATATCAAAATTAAACAGCAGTGGCAGTGAAAGCAGAAATACCGCACTGGTAACGACCAAGCTGATCCACTTGATTGCTTTTTCATTGCGAGTGAAAAGAAGCGCCGCGATACCAGCCAGCGGCAGGTAAATACAAATATTTAGTAGTAACTCCATCGCTATTTTTTACAGAATCAGGATACTTATTACGATTATAACTCCTATTACCAGAGCCAGTGCATAGGTGGAGGCCACCCCTGTTTGAATGTACCGGGTAAGACTTCCAAATAGCCGGACGATTCCGCCCACTGTGTTTACAATGCCATCAACAAACTTCATATCGAACACGGCCAGCCCCTTGTCGGAGAATCGAACCAGGGGTTTGGAGATAAGTCCCTCATAAATCTCATCCAGGCTGTATTTCTGCTTCCAGATCTCATAAAGCCCACCGAAACGAGCAGCCAGTTTCGCATCAGACTCTTCAGTAGCTCCGCTGCCATACATTCGATAGGCAACCAACGAACCAGCAATAGCAATGGCTATGGAAACAATCATCAACGTCCACTCAACGCCGTGGGATAATGTCATTCCAAAATCAGCATTAACATTATGCAGCCAGTTATGCAACAGATTGATATGAGCTTCCTGGTGCGTAAAAGTTTCAGCGATAAAATTAGGTACCCCCAAAAAACCACCGATTACAGAAAGAATGCCGAGAGCCCACAGTGGAAATGTCATAGTAAAAGGGCTTTCGTGCAGGTGCTTTGCCGCGTTTTTGGCATCAGCGATTCTATTGGGAAGCTTAAATTCGCCATTAAATGTTCCAAACGTCAGGCGGAACATGTAGAATGCCGTCAGGAAGGCGGTAACAATTCCTATTCCCCAAACAAAGAAATAAAGCGGACCAGCAAATTCACTAAATCCAGCACTGAATGCAAAAGCTAAAATTTCATCTTTCGAGAAGAATCCGGCCAGCGGCGGAATACCGGCAATAGCAATTGTTGCAAGTAAAAATGTCCAGTACGTAGACGGCATATACTCCTTCAGCCCGCCCATATTACGCATATCCTGCGGATCAAAGTGGGCTGCTTTTCCGTCCTCATGCAATCCGTGCTCCACGTGCTCCATGGCATGAATTACAGAACCTGAGCCGAGGAAGAGACAAGCCTTGAAAAAAGCGTGCGTTACAACGTGAAAAATAGCAGCAGTGAATGCACCGGAACCCAATGCCAGGAACATATATCCAAGCTGTGAAACCGTTGAATATGCCAGCACCCGCTTAATATCGTTTTGCGTAAGTGCTATTGTCGCTGCTACCAACGCCGTAAGTGCCCCAATAACTGCTATTATAATCATCACTTCCGGCGACATCACGAACATCGGGGACATCCTGGAAATCAGGTAGATCCCAGAGGTAACCATCGTCGCGGCGTGAATGAGTGCCGAAACAGAGGTGGGACCCGCCATCGCATCGGGCAGCCAGACGAATAGTGGAATCTGGGCGCTTTTACCGGTAGCACCGACCAACATTAAAAAGCCGATCCAAAACTTATAGTCAGCCGGAATGGCGCTAAGATCGCTGAGTATAGTCTGAAAATTGAGACTGCCAACCGACTGAAAGGTCAGGAACATGGCAATCAGGAATGCGAAATCACCGATCCGGTTGTACCAAAACGCCTTGTTGGCCGCATCCGATTTGGCCATGTCGGTATACCAGAAACCGATGAGCAGGTAAGAACACAATCCAACTCCTTCCCAACCGAGGAACAACAGCAACAGGTTGTTACCCATTACGAGGTTGAGCATCGCAAAGATGAAAAGGTTTAGATAGGCAAAAAACTTCCAGTAGCCCTCATCATGCCACATATAGCCGATGGAGTAGAAATGGATCAGTGAGCCCACGCCGGTTACCACCAACATCATAACAATGGAAAGCTGGTCGATCTGATAGGCGATATCTACAGAAAATGACCCCGTCTCAATCCAGGTGAAAAATGTGCTTATGAGGGGCTCTGTCTCAGATGTGAAATTCAGGAAGAAATAACATGTAATCAGAAAGGGAACAAAAACGGAAAGATTGGCGATGGCACCAATAAGCGTTTTCCTATTTCTGAATCCGGGGTTGGCCAGCCCAAGTAGTCCATTTATCAAAAAACCCAGCAAGGGCAAGCCGACAATAAGTGCAACAAGTAGTGTAGCTGATTCCATCAGGTCAGTTTATTTTTAAAATCCAAAACTTTTCACGCCTTGTGAAGATGCCGAACACATTCAAAGGCCATTGAGCAGGTTATCGAACGCTTTCGCCAGCCCCGGGTAACGGGACGTGGTAACCTTCTGTATGCGCCCCAAAGGTAGTTATTGATCCAACTTTTCCCAAGGGGAAATTCACAGAGGGCAAAGATACAAAAAAGTGAACGAAGGTAAAGGTAGATTTAGTAAAAATAGGGGAAACTGGATAGGCGATAACTCTGAAATAAAAGTAGAGTAAAATTACTGAAAAAACTAAGGAAGAGGGGAAAGAAGTTAATTGATGTTAAGGTAGTGTAAAACACACGTTTCATGATTCAATAATTTCGAACTCCACTCGCCTTTTTACATGTCTCTCTCCTTTAGGACCCTCCCTAATGATGACTTCTAACTGATAGCGGCCAGCCTCTAACCCAACAGTTTCAATTTCGAGAGTCCGACTATCAAAGCTATTATTGGCAGTATAATTAAGAGTAATTAGCGTCTCCGGATTTTGTTTCTTCGGCTTTCCCCAAAAATTAAAACCGCGTATAGTGTACGTGAATGTATAATTGGAAAAGCCTTCTTTACTGGGATTAAGGTGATAAACTTCAAAGGTGTAAATTCTCATCATCTGGTATCTTATTTTGAGGATGTGTTACAAAAGGTATTCTTTCATTGATTTTTGTATCATCATCTGACTCAAAACCTATTATCAAATCACTTATTTCCAGTTTTGATGTATCTGTACTCAACGGTTCTGGAAATAAAACTGTTTGTGTGTTTGAACTGATTAAATTTTGTGGGAGTATTGAATTGGAGGATGTATCAATTTCGCTACTCCTATTCTTGACATATAATTCTGATGCGATTTTTAACCGTCCCTTTTTGAGATAGTTCAGATACGGTACCTCAAACGTTGTTCTATTGAATTCCGGTTCATCAAAACTTGAAAAGTGGCTACTTTTAATATCCGAGCGAACCGAAAAATCGGCTTTTTTAGTCCAATTCTCATCAAAAAACTGTAAAGTATTTTTCAAATAAAAGGCACGGTTTGGGAGTACTTTTTTATCATAAAATGCCCAATGTTCAATTGCAGACTGAGTTTGAACATAATTTACAAGTAGAACCTGGGGAAGATTATTTTTTCTTAGTGTTCTATAATAGCCAAGCTTGACAGGAGTATTCAGACCTTCCCTGATATACGATGTGCCCTCCCTTGGAAACTCCTCCTCCATAAACATAAACTCCGACTCATTTTTAAAGCGCATAATCTTAGCAGTCATCCTGTCAGTGCTACCGGCCTGGAATTCAAACTTATTTAGTATCGACAGATATCTATCTTCAAATAGATAATGTACATTTCTTAGCTGTTCATAGTAAAGCAGTTGATAGACCAGCCCACCGGGAATGGAAAACCTGCGTGAACGGTCAACATCATAAAAAGCACCAGGATTTATTAAATCGTCAGGGGCTTTCAACTTGGAAAATCCACCATGAGGCCGGTCACCAAATAGAATTAACAAGTCATCTCGCTTAGTGTTGAAAGAATTATAAATCCATACTTCATATTTTGGTTTAAAATTAAATCTTGACAATTTTCTTACTTTGAATTGGGTATAATTACTTATTTGTTCATAGATGTCTGCAGGTGATGTCCCGTAAACAATGGTTCTATACTCCAGAAGTGTAGATATCCAATAACTGGCCATCCCTTCATCAAATGTCAATATTCCTTCCTCTTTTCGAGTCGGTTCTCCATAACGCACATATATTACCCCCCTGTCATCTGTACCATAAACTGTATCCTTATTAAGAGTAAACTTTTTACGAGCAAATGCAATTCTCTCCCAGTGTTCCAGTAAGCGCTCATTGCCAGGCTGAGTTGGGGTAAGATCTTTTTCAACCCAGAACCCTTTGACTTCACTTAATAATACAGAATCCTCTTTTTCAAGCAGTTTCTCCCATCGTTTATATCGATTGGTTTCAACGATAGGTTTAAGTCTTGCTAATTCCTGTTCATACACATCTACCCATTTACCTAGATCAATATTGTTTTGATTCCATGCCTTTAGATAAGTTTCCGAAGCTTTTTGGTAATAGGAGTATTTTTTAGATTCAGTAACAATTTCAATGAACTTAAATGAGATGCGTGGATCAAAGTTTTGACTATTATATTGAATATTTTCCTCCCACATTGACAATCCTTTGAGACTATCTCCCTCTTCAATGAATTCTATTCCCTGCCTATATGCTTCTGGTGACTTTTGTGCTCTTAGAATTGAGGAGCCACATAGATGAATAGTAAAAAACAATATAAGTATAATCCCTGTTTTAAATCTCATGATGATTGAATTAATCAAAATTGACTATCATCGAGAACAAATAATAAAACAAGCAAATAGTTTTCCTTTAATAACATTATCATGTCACATCATATTAAAATAACGCCAGTATTTATTAGCCCATGTATTAAATGAAATTTGAATAATCATAATACTATGAATGGGCTTAATAGGAACTTAACATTGTGTTTAAAGCATAAAAAACAGTTGCAAAATTTTGAAACCATAGGGAATTGGAAATAAAAAAGAGGCTACCTTATTGGGGGGCAGCCTCTTTTGTTTCCTCAACTTTTTAAAAGCTTCTTATTTCCTGTAAGGAATCCCAGGAAAGTCCCTGTTACTAAGCAGATCAACATTCGGCTTTAAGTATTTCCCCTTGGTTTGGTTATACAAATTGATTCTCTTCTCATAATACGTTTGGTTGGTGCTGCCGCTTCTTTGTGCAGCAAGCGGGTCGAGTGCGATTTCCAGGAATTCACTGTATCCTTCAGTATCCGTTGCATCCCTGAATCCTACGGAATAAAGCGAAAAGTTTGAACGGTTATAATTTTCTATCTGTCCATTCAAGCTGTCCGCAATTTGAGGAAAAGTAAAACTTACCATGGTATCAGGAGCGAACACATTCCAGCTGTGTTGGTACATCTCATTCAATGAAACATATGTAATCTCAGCATAATCCATGGTACCGGAAAGCTGCACCTCTACATTGTCTACTGAGCTGTTGCTAATAGTGGCAGAAGCATCAAGCTTTTTAAATTCGTCCGGGAATGCCCCGGTGGTCAACTGCCTGTAAGAAATATTTTCGGTGTCATCCCGCATATCGATTACTGTTTCGAACAGATGATTGTCAATATCTGGCACATACATACCCAGTACAGAGCTGTTGCTGCTGGCATTATGTGTGGGCGCCCAAAAAATTGGCAACCTGTAGGCTCCCGCATCCCAGGAATCTTGCTGAATAGACATGAAATATTGGTATGTCTGTTCCTCCAAGCCACTCGGCAGGGATACGTTGTGAGAAATCATCTCCATAAAATCGCTGTCCACATTATATCGCAGCGTATCTTTTTGATTGAGTTCCTGCAGGTTTTCCTGCCAGTAATACATCGGGACGTCCCCCTTTTCTGCGGGCAGGAAAGCCATAATCAAGTTGTTGTCTTCCTCCGCATAGTCAAATGTGGTTTGCAGGATTGCCATGGTTGGCGGCATAGACCCAAAAGCTTGTACAGACTCTGTTACATGCAACATCGATCCCGGTTTCACACTTACATTGCTTGCGTCAACGGTCAAGGTTTTTGACAATGACGGTGACTCAGGCCTTGGAATAGAGCTTAGTGTTACGTTGCCCCACGCACTATATCCAACGTAGGTTTCCAGCATCACTGACTGCATAGAGGGGTTCTGATTTCTATCATTTGCAATTGTCAGGTTATAATAACTAGGCGCCCCATCCTCAGGTAAGCTCTCGGGCGGAAGGAAATTAAGTTCCCCGTCAGAATAGTCCTTCACGTCAATCACCCGCAATACTTTGCCGGAAGGTGTAGAAATAAAAAGATAAGCTTGTGTATTCCACTCCAGCAACCAATCGAAGTAACCGTCTACATTCAGGTTCACCAAATAGTTTTCAAGGGTCACCGAGATCGAAGATGCAATTGTGGTGTCCTGGTCGGCCACATCGAGCTCAGCACGAAGGTCGTAAGTGCCGTTGTCATAGTTAAAAGTTGCAATCGTCTGTTCGTGCGGCAGGCTTGGCTCATCTATCGTTGTAATCAATTCTTCTCCCAAATAAATACGAGCCTCGTCAAAACCGTTTTGCGCCTCACCCGTGATAGAAAATGTAATTTCTCCCTTCAACATCTCGCCATCACCCGGACTATCTACCGAAACCTCCGGTTCCTGCACTTGCTCATTGCCATTGGGATCTTCATCCTCGTTTGAATCCGACCCGGTAGGTGCTTCGCTGCATGAAACAATTAGTAGTACCCCTGTTAATACTAAATAGATTAATTTTGATCGTATCATCATAGACATTTTTTTACCTGGATTAATTTGAAATGGAAATAGCCTTAAAGATCCGCCCTACTTACTAAAAGAGGCCTTTGCAAAACTACACCATTTGAAATTGTCATCGCGTCCGCCAGCTGGCGGATTTCGGGACGTGGCGATCCCCACACAGATGGAGATTGCCGCATTTCGCTCATTTCATTCGCTCCATTCGCAATGACATAGGGTTTTGCAAAGCCCCCTAAAAATGGATCCGCAGAGATAAGAAAAGAGACAGCTATTAAAAATGAATGATTAAGGTTGGGTATTTTTCCAGGAAGGCACCTAAAAAAGAAAGACGACACTCCGTGAGAAGGTCGCCTTCAACAAATACGATTTAGCTTGTCGTTACCAGCGGAGCAGGTTGATTTTGCTTACATCAAGCGAAAGGTTATTACGGAATATGGCGATGATAATTGCCAGTCCCACAACTGCTTCCGCGGCAGCTACAGCCAGTGAGAAAAAGACCAGTACTTGCCCCTCTACATTGCCGTGATATGTGCTAAAAGATATGAGTGAAAGATTCACCGCATTCAACATGAGTTCCACACTCATAAAAATGACAATCGCATTTTTGCGGATGAGAACTCCGATAATCCCGATGGTAAAAAGGACAGCACTTAACGCTAAAAACCAGTCTATTTGAATCATTGTTCGGATGTAGGCTTTACAATTTTTTGTTGAGCAACGACAAGTGCACCGACGACCGCCGCTGTGAGCAGGATTGCAGTGATCTCAAATGGCAGCAGGTAGGTCGTAAACATTACTTCGCCGATCGCTTCCACCGTCCCAACATTCGAGGCCTGTGATGGCATTTCGGGCAGCATATCTGTTACCCCGCCAATGCTGTACAACAGTTGTGATAACACAGCAATACCAAGCAGGAAAGCGACGAAGTACTTGACTCTGAATTTGTTAAAAAGAGATTCTTCAGCATCCAGGTTCAGCAACATAATCACAAACAGGAACAGAACCATGATGGCCCCGGCGTAGACAATAATCTGGATAATTGCTAAAAAGTGGGCCTGTAATAATACATAAACCCCGGCAAGAGAAACCATATTGATTACAAGGAACAGTGCACTATTTACGGTATTTTTACTTATCACCATACCCAGCGCGGCTGCAATAGCCAAAACAGCAAGAAATATAAATACGTATGAAACCATGATTTTGCCTTGTTTTAAGTGGCTTCAAAAGTAGATAAATTTAGAAACCACATCAACTCTAAATTGGGGTTGAATGTTAAAAGTTGAAGGTTTCAGGTCGGTGATTATAAAAACTTTCAACCCACAACTTTAAAACCTGCAACCTAAATCCTACCAAAAATAAATTAACCCAAGTATTCCCACAGTCCAGCAGTACCATGCGAAGGGGTGAATACCTTTCGTTTTTAACATGACGATGAGATATTTGAGAGCAAAGTATCCCGAAATGAAAGCCGCCAGAAATCCAATGACCAGGTCCATTGCCGCGTTAAACTGAATACCAACCTCCGCCATCTCTTTAAGCTGCATAACCATGGCCCCGGCAATAACAGGAATGACCATCAGGAATGAGAAATTAGCCACCTCTTCCCTTTTGACTCCAAGATAGAGACCTAGCGAAATAGTGGAACCAGACCGGCTAATACCGGGTAGAATAGCAAAAGCCTGTGCCAGACCGATAGCAAAGCTGTTGCCGGCCTGTATTCTTTTGGTGAAATTTTCCCGGAATTTCGTAGCAAAGAGCAGGCTGCCGGTCACAAGCAGCATAATAGATACCATAAAGGGATTCAGGAAAACATCCTCAATATAATCTTTCATCGTAAACCCGACGATCATGGCGGGAATCATGCTCAGCAAAATATACCCACTTAATTTTATATTTGGATCTCGTTCCAGGCGGTTGTTAAATTCACCCGGAGAACCGGCAAGGCCGATCAAAGATTTTACAATTCCGGTCAACTCTTCGCGGTAGTAAAGCAGGATACTGCAAAGTGTTCCAAAATGAACCACAACCTCGAACGTTATGCCCTTCTGCAGTCCACTGCTCAGAAAGGCCCGACCCAGCACCAAGTGCCCGGAGCTACTGATGGGTAAAAACTCGGTTAGCCCCTGAATCAAACCTAATAGAAAAGAATCTATGAATTCCATTTATTATTATTGACCTTTTTGCGTTCTTAAATCGGCAAAGAAGATAGTTATAACTCATTCAAAATCTAAATCACATTTGACATTATGGCGACGAGCTCTCCTTCGGTAGATATGCAAGCGCTTGGAGACAAAATTGAGGAATCCAGCGCTTTTATTGAAGATATTCACAAAGAATTAAAAAAAGTCATTGTAGGTCAGCAATACATGATCGATCGCCTTTTGATTGGACTTCTGGCTGATGGACACGTACTGCTGGAAGGAGTGCCCGGATTGGCCAAAACGCTGACGGTCTCCTCCCTTTCGCAAGTGATAAGTACGAAATTTCAGCGCCTGCAGTTCACACCCGATCTGCTACCAGCCGACCTGATTGGTACGCTAATCTACAACCAGAAAGAAGCGGAATTTACCGTTAAAAAAGGACCTATTTTTGCGAACATTATCCTGGCGGATGAAATCAACCGCTCTCCCGCAAAAGTGCAAAGTGCACTGCTCGAGGCGATGCAGGAACTACAGGTTACTATCGGGGAAACGACATACGAACTGGAGGAGCCGTTCCTGGTACTTGCCACGCAGAATCCCGTCGAACAAGAAGGAACCTACCCTCTGCCCGAAGCCCAGGTCGACCGTTTTATGATGAAGATCAAAATCGACTATCCAACGGAGCAGGAGGAGATGGAGATTATGCGACGAATGGCCAAAACCGGAAAAAAGGAAAAGCTAAAACCGGTAGTTACTCCCGACCAGGTACTGGAGGCCCGAAAAGTTGTGAATGATATTTATATGGATGAGAAAGTAGAGCAATACATCATCGACCTTGTATTTGCTACGCGAAATCCGGGCAATTTCAACTTGCCGGACATGGAGGAGCTGATCAACTTTGGAGCCTCGCCCCGTGCTTCTATCAACCTGAACCTGGCAGCCCGTGCCCATGCTTTCATGGAACATCGAGCCTATGTGACGCCTGAGGATGTCCGCCTTATCACGATGGATGTGTTCAGACACCGCATCATCCCGACCTTTGAAGCAGAAGCTGAAAATATTACTTCTGAAGATATCATAGAAAAAATTATGTCTACGGTCCAAGTCCCCTAATGGATGCTATATAGATAATGCTCATACCCATTGAATGTTAGGTAATACTTTATTTATTTGAGAGTGTACTTTATCAAATACAATTATTATGAAAATAAATTTTGTATCCAGGGAAGACATTCGAATCTCTAAAAAGAGTTCCTCCAAATACAAACCGTTGCTGGAAGCTGTAAAAGAGCTGGAAGCCGGTGGTAAGGCGCTTGAAGTGAAATTTAGTGATGACACTGAATTGAACTCCATGCGTAACGTTATTTACAGCTATAACCGGGAAACCGGAGACAAAATTAAGAGCAGCAAGCATCCCAAAAAGAACTTGGTTTACTTTTACAAGGAAGAGGAATGATGCTCCTTGCTCAATAACATCCTCAATTAACCGATTTTATTCACGAATGTAGAAGTTACTCCTCCCTTTTTACTCCAAAAATGGCAAAAGAAAAAGCCCGATGATTTTCACCATCGGGCTTTTTAATTGCTAAGAACAATCTATTTAAGAACGCCAGCTGAACCTATTCTTCCTCGTCAGAGGATTCATCATCCTCTTCTTCAGAATCTTGCTCCTCTGCTTCAGCTTCGGCTTCAGCTTGTTGCTGTTTGGCAACTTCTCGCTCTTTTTCTTCCATCTCTCTCTTCAGATCGGCTAGGCCAGACATTTCACCTAACGTTGGAGTTCCTCGTTCAACAGGTTCGGACTGACTGCTGCCACGATCACCTGATTTAGATGGTTTCACTTTCTTGGCGTCTTTGTCGCGCTGGCTGAGCGTCAGGTTCTTATTGTTTTCATCGAGCTCAATCACATACGCTTCAACAGTTTCACCAACTTCATACGATTCGGATAGATCGCCGCCGGCTTCGGTTTTGCTGGCCGGTACAAATCCTTCCAATTCATATGGGAGTTTCACAAACAGGCCTTTGTCGGTAATCTTCAAGATTTCACCTTCAACCTTGTTACCGAGGCCGTGCTCTTCTGCGAATTTCTCCCACGGATTATCTTCAATCTGCTTGTGGCCAAGCGTAATTCGACGGTTTTCGAAGTCGATTGCCAGGATCACAACCTCGATCTCCTGGTCCTTGTCGATGATCTCGTTCGGATGGTTAATCTTGTCCGTCCAGCTGAGATCAGAAACGTGGATAAGCCCGTCAATACCAGGTTCGAGTTCAACAAACACACCGAAGTTGGTGAGATTGCGAACAGTTCCTGTGTGCTTGGATCCAACAGGATAACGCTTGTCTATATCTTCCCAGGGATCTTTTTCAAGCTGCTTGACACCGAGCGAAATTTTCTTTTCCGGCTCGTTCACATTCAGCACTACGCACTCAATGATATCATCCTTATCTACGAGCTGTGATGGGTGCTTGATGTGCTGTGTCCAGGACATCTCGCTAATGTGGATGAGTCCCTCAACGCCTTTTTCAAGCTCAATAAATGCACCGTAGTCCGCAATGGAAACGACACGCCCCTGAACCTTCATGCCTTCTGGATATTTCAGGTCGATTTGATCCCATGGATGCGGCTGTAGCTGTTTGAGACCGAGTGAAACACGCTTGCTCTCGTCATCAAAATCGATAACAGCGACGTTCATGCGCTGATCGAGTGAAACGATCTCTTCGGGATGCTCAACGCGTCCCCAGGAAAGATCCGTAATGTGCAGCAGGCCGTCGACACCACCAAGATCGATAAACACACCGAAGTCGGTTATGTTTTTGACGATGCCTTCCAGCACCTGTCCTTCTTCGATGGTAGACAGAATCTCTTCACGCTGTTCTTCGAGATCAGACTCAATAAGGGCGCGGTGAGAAACAACAACGTTCTCAGCCTGCATGTTGAGCTTAACAACCTGGAACTCCATGGTTTTGCCAACATAGGCGTCGAAGTCGCGAACCGGGCGTACATCAATTTGTGAACCGGGCAGGAAGCAGTCGATGCCCATAATATCCACAACCATACCACCCTTGATACGGCGCTTAATATATCCTTCAAGCACTTCGCCGGTATCGTGGGAGCGTTCGATGGTTTCCCAGGCCTGCAAAATATCTGCTTTGCGGCGTGAGAGGATGAGCTGTCCTTCCTGGTCTTCCACTTTATCAAGGAAAACCTCAATCTCATCGCCGGGCGCCAGCTCTTCAACTACTTTGTCAGGGAATTCATTAACCTGGATAATTCCCTCTGACTTGAAGCCGATGTCTACAATAACATACTTCTCATCAACTGAAACTACGCGTCCTGTTACAATTTCTTTTTCTTCAATCTCATTGAGGGTGTCCTCATACATTGAGGCCAGGCTGTGAAACTCATCGTCGGTATAATCTTCCGATGCCGCCTGTAGTTCATCAAGCGTATACACCTTGTCGTCACCCATGTCGCCGGTAAAGGTGGCAACATCTTCCTCATCTACATCAACACGCACCTCGTCTTCTGTGGTGGCTTCAACAGCTGATTCTTCCTCTTCAGCTGTGTCTTCAGTTTCCGCGTTTGCTTCAGCATCAACCGATTCCTCTCCGGCTTCGGTCACTTCCACATCTTGTTCTTCTTCAACTGTAGCAGTGTCTTCAGCTTGTTTGGTTTTGTTTTCTTGTTCTTGTTTAACGTCTTCGGTCATTATGGTTTTAGTTACAATTGCCGCTTTCAGTTCGCATTTGAACGAAGCTAAAAGGGATTAATTAAGGTTATAGTTAATATTTAAGTAGTCGTTGAAACTTATCTGTTATTTTTGAACAAATAAAGTTTACTTGTTGTTCAAAAGTCATCTCACTGGTGTCAACCTTGATTGCATCATCGGCTTTGCGAAGCGGATCGCTTTTGCGTTGTGAGTCTTTCCTGTCTCGCTCCAAAATTCTTTTCTTTACTTCATCTTTCGTTATATCCGTTCCCTTTGCTTTAAGTTCCTTATATCTTCGTTCGGCCCTCGTATCGAGATCCGCCACCATAAAAAACTTTAACTCTGCATCAGGAAATACAGCTGTTCCCAAATCACGTCCTTCAGCAATCCATGCACCTTGCTGCACGGCTTTCCGCATTAGCCGGTTTACATGCTCCCTGCTCTTCAGCATGGCAGCTACTGTGCTAACATGCTCACTCACTTCTACGGTGCGAAGGTGATCCGTAATATTTTGCTTCCCGATCGACACATTAAATGCACCGTCTGTATAATAGAATGAGATCGACTTTTGATTCAACAATTCAAAGAACTTCGTTTTGTCTTTTCCCGACTCCAGGTAGATCAGCGTCAGCGTGCGATAAAGAGCGCCTGAGTCCAGGTACTGGATGTCAAGCTTATCCGCGACGGCCTTTGCCGTGGAGCTTTTTCCTGATCCGGCTGGACCATCAATAACTATTATCATATCGGAAAGACTCCCAAATTACTTTTAATTTATTAATATTTCAATGATTTCTTGTTTTGTGATTCCAGAAAGGTTAACTTTTGTGCCCTTTTTGGAAAGCGTCGTATCCATCAGATGATACGAATTAATTTAACTGACGAACAACTTAAGCAAACTGAACGAAATTTATGCCACAACATCAATCAGCTATAAAACGCGTACGGCAAAATGCTAAACGCCGCGAACGGAATCGTGGACAGCGCTCAAAAATGCGCACGCTCGTAAACAAAGTGTTGGAGACTACCGACAAAGAAGATGCTGAACAATACCTGAAAGAAGCGACTTCTTACCTCGACAAAATGGCCTCAAAAGGAATTATTCACCAAAATAAAGCGGCCCGCAGAAAAGCAAAGCTTACCAAGCACGTAAATAATCTCTAACATTCATATCAGGTAACATAATTGGCTGCTCCAACCTCGAAGGCTCTGCTGGTAATACTGGATGGCTACGGCATCGCTGAAAATCCCGAAGTCAGCGCAATTGACAAAGCCGATAAGCCATTCATTGACAAACTCTTCCAAAACAACCCCCATTCCAAACTTACTGCGAGTGGTAAAGATGTGGGCCTGCCCGACGGACAGTTTGGCAATTCCGAGGTGGGACACCTCAATATTGGGGCCGGCCGAGTGGTTTGGCAGGAGCTAACCCGCATCAACCGGGATATAGAGGAAGGAACTTTCAATGAGAATGAAGTCCTTCTGGAAGCTATCGAAAAAGCCAAGCCCCAAAATAAAGTTCACATCCTTGGACTTTTTTCCGATGGCG
Organism: Aliifodinibius sp. S!AR15-10; assembly: GCF_031569985.1. Taxonomy (NCBI): domain Bacteria; kingdom Pseudomonadati; phylum Balneolota; class Balneolia; order Balneolales; family Balneolaceae; genus Fodinibius; species Aliifodinibius sp. S!AR15-10. The sequence continues at coordinate 145,831 of NZ_JAMQKA010000005.1, forward strand.
GGGTTCACAGCCATAACAATCACCTCTTTGCTCTCCTAAGACTGCTGAATTCCAAGGGCCTCGACAATGCTTTTGTGCACGCTTTCACCGATGGGCGCGATACTGCCCCAACTGGTGGAGTAGAATATATGAAGGAGTTCCAAAAGCAAGCCGAAGAGATTGGGACCGGAACAATTGCTTCCATTGTGGGACGATACTACGCCATGGATCGAGATAACCGATGGGAACGCACCAAGCTGGCGTATGATCTTCTGGTGAATGGACAGGGCGAGGCGTTCGATTCCCCCATTGAGGCACTAGAGGATTCGTACGATGATGATGTCACAGACGAGTTCGTAAAACCCAAGCTGATTGATAGCTCACCCGAATCACGCATTGCGCCGGGCGATGTCGTCATTTTTTATAACATCCGCGGCGACCGTGCCCGACAGATCACCCGGGCCCTCACTGAAGATGGTTTTGACGAGTTCAACGTCAAAAAAGATCTGGATCTTCACTACGTAACGTTCACTTCTTATGATGACACCATCGACTGGGTGCATGTGGCTTACCCCCCGTTGGATATTAAAAACACAATCGGTGAGTTAGTCAGCAGCCAGGGGCTAAAACAGCTACGCATCGCTGAAACGGAAAAATACCCCCACGTGACCTACTTTTTTAATGGCGGGGATGAGGTGGCATTTGAGGGCGAAGATCGCATCATGATTCCGAGCCCCAAGGTGGCTACGTATGACCTCCAGCCCGAGATGAGCGCCCCACAGGTCGCAGATACGCTTTGCGAGCAGCTGGAAGCGGACAAGTATGATCTCTGTATCCTGAACTTCGCCAACCCAGATATGGTGGGCCATACAGGCGATATGGATGCTGCAATAAAAGCTGTTGAAACGATCGATACAGAGCTTGAAAAAGTCATTGAAACGGCCACAGAACACAATTACAAAATCTTGGTCATCGCTGATCACGGGAACGCCGACTGCTTGGTCCAGGCGGACGGAAGTCCGCACACAGCACACACCACGGCGTTGGTTCCCGCTATGATTATCAATGGCAACGGCGAGAAAATTACCATGCATGATGGCAAGCTAGCCGACATCGCCCCGACCTTGTTGAAACTGATGGGACTTGGCGCACCGGAAGAAATGACCGGCGAACCTCTCTTTTAATCTTTCCACGCTGATAATTTAGTCGGATCATAGATTCATTTAATCCCACTACCCTGCTCAACTTACCTACCTCTCCCTTTGAGCACATCTAGAATTTTATTTTCTTATTCATTGATCCAACAGAATGGAAAATGGTGGTGAAGGGGTCACCTTTCTAACAAATCTACTGCAGGGATGCGCAGATTAATCTTATTTACAATACTGTCTTTTCTCTTTACATTTCCTCTTTGTGCACAGGATGTGACAGTTATCGGGCAGCCAGATAAAATTAATCCCGGCCGAACGCCCCTGCTCAAGGGCACCATCACAGATTCCGAAAGCGGCAAACCTATCTCTGGAGCTACCGTGTATGTCGAAAAACTCCAACGCGGTACCTCTTCCGACTCCTCAGGTCACTATGAACTCCGTCTGCCTGTGGGGAGACATACGATCCGCTTTCAGTTTGTGGGCTACGAAAATCTTCAGAGAGAAATACTGATCTATTCTGATGGATCACTGAACATCAAAATGCAGTCCCGTCTTTTTGATATGGATGAGGTTGTCGTGGAGGCCGAAGGGGAAGATTATAACGTCCTGGGATCGGTAACGGGCATCGAAAATCTCGACATTTCTGAAATCGAAGATCTTCCCACGGTATTAGGTGAAGTAGATGTTGTGAATACGCTGAAGCTGCTTCCGGGTGTGAATACAGTTGGTGAAGGATCGACAGGCTTTAACGTACGTGGAGGACGCCCCGATCAAAACCTGGTGATGCTGGAGGGGGCGCCGCTCTATAATGCATCTCACGTACTGGGACTTTTCTCCGTATTTAATCCCGATGTGGTAGATCAGTTTTCACTTTATAAAGGACACATTCCACCCAAATACGGAGGGCGGCTGTCTTCAGTACTGAATGTGAGTACGAAGGAAGAGAGTATCGAGGAGTTCAAATTACGGGGTGGAATCGGGATTGCTGCAAGCCGACTATCGGCAGAACTGCCTTTCAATGGAAACAAAAGCTCTCTGCTGCTCGCGGGCCGCGCCTCTTATTCTGACTGGATTCTTTCCCTGGTGAAAGATCAGGATATTAAAAATAGCAGCGCCTTTTTTTACGATAGTAATGCCAGCCTCAATCACCGTATCAACGACAACAATCGCGTTTCTTTATTGCTTTACCGTAGCCACGACCGCTTTCGTTATGCGGATCGATTTGGATACTCCTGGAGCAATCAAATTTACAAGAACAACTGGAATAGCCTGCTTACCCATAATCTTGCCTCCGAATTTTCGGCAATGTACGGAGTTTATAGCAGCTCTAATTTTGAACCGTCCGGGCTTGAAGCCTTTAAATTGTATAACGGCATTCGCTACTTCCAATTTAAAGAGCACCTGGTTTACAATTTTAATGAAGCGCATACTTTTGATTTTGGACTTGAGTGGGACACCCGGATCGGGAAACCGGAGCGACTTGAGCCTTATAACGCGGAATCGGGGATAGACTCAGAGCAAATTGAAAAAGAACGGTCTAGGGAACTTTCTGTCTATGCCGGGGATGAATACAAAATAAATGATTGGCTGCAGGTTAACGGCGGCATTCGTTACACCGTATACCACCATTTTGGACCCGACCAGGTTTTTAACTACGAGCCCAATACCCCCAAAAGTGTCACAACCATTACAGACACAACACGCTACGGTAACAGGGAAACCATTGCCACCTACTCGGGATTAGAACCACGAGTTTCCGCCCGTTTTCAGCTATCCCCTTCCAGTTCTTTTAAAATGAGCTATAACCGTACCCAACAGTATATCCACCAGATTACCAATGCCACCTCCCCTACCCCTGCAGCAATTTGGCAGGTGAGCACCCCACACATCGAGCCCCAAAAAGCGGATATGTTTTCCGTAGGATACTTTCAGAATTTCAAAGATAACACCTGGGAAACATCGCTGGAATTGTATTACAAACAGATCGAAAACCTAGTGGAATATGAGGACTTTGCTGAACTTCACTTAAATGATCACCTGGAAACCGATCTGCTGTCTGGCGATGGAGAAGCGTATGGGGCCGAGCTCTACATCAAGAAAAGAGTAGGTGACTGGACTGGCTGGCTTTCTTATGCCTATACAAGAACATTTGTAAAAGTGGCCAGTAATGATCCGGAACTTACCATCAACAGTGGGGAAAAATTTCCATCCAATTTGGATCAGCCGCATAACCTTACGTTGGTGGCCAAGCGCAAGCTCGGTGAGAAGAGTGCATTTTCGCTTAATCTTACCTATAGCACCGGCCGCCCGATAACTACCATTGAGTCGAACTACGAACACAGAGGTACGTCAATCCCAGCATTCTCAGAGCGAAACAAATATCGAATTCCCGATTATATTCGCCTGGATATTTCGTTTACCATCGCCGAAAATATCTGGAAGAACAGGACGGTGGATCCCAACCGGCCTATTACCGACAGCATGTCTATTTCGTTTTATAACTTGCTGTCGAGAGATAATGCTTTTTCCGTCTTTTATACCCGTTCGGGCCGCCGAACATATCCCCGGGCGCATAAACTTTCCGTTTTAGGTGCTGTCATTCCATCAGTAACCTACAACATTAGTTTTTAAAGGAGGTGAATTATGGATATGAATTTTAAGGCACTTTCTTTTTTCTCAATTTCTTTTGTGTTGATGACTGTCCTATTTGGAGGTTGCGTTGAATTGATCAATTTTGATATTGACCGAACCGGAAATCGCCTGGTCATAGATGGGATGATAACCAATTCCCCGGGCCCGTATACCCTCAAGCTCCGGAGAACTACAGAGGAGGAAAAAATATCAGATCCACTCAGCGGCGCTAAAATCACCATTACTGATAACCTTGGAAATAGTGAGCAATATTTTGAGACCAAAGATGGGGTATATAAACTTGGAGGGTATTCAGTACGGGGCGTGCCTGGGCGCAGCTATACCATTGAAATCGAGTTACCCAATGGGCAAACCTATCGTTCGGAAACGGAACAGATGCCCACTATCCTAGCCCGGGACAGCATTTATTATGAATTTGATACCATCACAACGGTGAACAGTCATGGATCCAGATCAGAGACGGAAGTAATTCGAGTCATACGAAATACTTCGGTCCCAAAAACTGAAAATCCCCTCTATTTAAAATGGGAGGTCCAGGAGACTTATAAATTTAGTGAATTTGATTTCCCAGACCCTTTCCATATGCCCCCTCCCTCCTGCTATGTCACAGAATATCCTGATCCCCAGGCGATTCATTTATACGATGGCAGTGAGTTGGCAAGTGGCCAATTGGCACCGATGCCAATAGTTGAACGGGAAATTGATTATACCTTTTATCAACTACATTTTATCAACGTTATCCAATACTCAATGACAAGGAAAGGTCATGAATATTGGACCCAGGTTGATCAAGTTGTAAACCGGTCGGGTACCATATTTGATATTCCTCCTGCAAATGCAAACAGCAATATCTCAAATATTGAAAATCCCGATGAGGTAGTCCTCGGTTATTTTCATGCAGCCGCCACGGACACTACCCGCTTCTATCTGCTGCCTGCTGACCTGCCCATCCATATTTCAAACCCATGTAGCAGGTTTAGTACCCCCGACTGTCAGGGTGGGTGTTCAACATTTGACAACAGCAGCAAAGATCCTCCCTACTACTGGCTGCAAGATTAGAATAATCAAATGAAAGTAAATCATTCAGTTCCAGCAAATAGCATCCATTTGCTTCTGTTTGTGAACAAAGTCGAATGGTGATCATTGGAAAATTTCAAGTTGAGCCACATTATTTATTCTCATTCGTTGTTCATACCTGTCTCAACGACAGATAAGAATACTGTTAATCGGCTTTGTTAAACGATTATAAAAGCTTAAGGCAATATCTTTTTGTTTGCTTTTGCACTATGCCAATACTACTTTCGTAAGTGTAGTGAACTAAAAATGCAATCGACTCGTTGTAGACGAGTAACTTTTCATCTCCAAAAATTTAGCAATACTCTATGGAGGGCAATTTCTCAAGTAAAGTTCGAGATGTCATTCAGTTTAGCCGCGAAGAGGCACTGAGACTGGGCCACGATTATATCGGGACTGAGCATCTTATTCTCGGTATCGTCAGGCTGGGCGAAGGTGTGGCGGTTAAGATTCTGAAGAATCTCAACTGTGATCTGTACAAACTTAAAAAGACAATCGAAGATACCGTTCGTGGAACCGGCGGTTCTGTGACAGTAGGAAATATTCCCCTCACCAAACAGGCCGAAAAGGTTCTGCGCATAACCTATTTGGAGGCAAAGCTATACAAAAGCGATACGATCGGTACCGAACATCTACTACTCTCACTGCTACGTGACGATGAGAATATTGCTGCCCAGATTCTGCAGCAATTCAATGTATCGTACGACGCCGTACGTGAAGAACTTGATCTTATCATATCAGGCAAGTCGTCACCCGATGACGATCCCAGTGATTCGCGCTCAGTTTCCGCGAGTCTCTCATCCTCAAAAGGAGGTAAATCATCCTCAGGAAGCTCCAGGGAAAAGAAAATGGAAAAATCAAAAACCCCCGTACTAGATAATTTTGGTCGCGACCTTACTTCACTTGCTGAGGAAGGCAAGCTTGATCCAATTATTGGTCGCGAAAAAGAAATTGAACGTGTAGCCCAGGTGTTAAGCCGCCGGAAAAAGAACAATCCTGTTCTAATCGGCGAACCGGGTGTTGGTAAAACGGCTATAGCGGAAGGATTGGCCAGTCGCATTGTGGAACGCAAGGTTTCACGTGTGCTGTATGACAAACGCGTAATTGCGCTTGACCTGGCGGCTCTCGTAGCTGGCACCAAATATCGCGGCCAGTTTGAAGAGCGGATGAAAGCCGTCATGAGTGAGCTGGAAAAAACAGACAACGTTATCCTGTTCATTGATGAACTTCACACCATCGTGGGAGCCGGGGGAGCCAGTGGTTCGCTCGATGCGTCCAACATGCTGAAACCCGCCCTTGCACGGGGTGAAGTGCAGGCCATTGGTGCCACAACACTGAACGAATATCGTCAGTACATTGAAAAAGATGGTGCGCTGGAACGTCGATTTCAGAAAATTATGGTGGATCCAACCACTCCCGAGGAGACGGTTGAGATTCTCTCAAAGATCAAAAACAAGTACGAGAAGCATCACAGCGTAAGTTATTCAAAGGATGCGATCGAAGCTTGTGTAAAACTCACGGATCGCTATGTAACCGACCACTTCCTGCCCGACAAGGCGATTGACGCCCTCGACGAGGCTGGTGCTCGCGTGCATCTGTCGAACATCACGGTGCCGCAGCATATCGTTGACCTGGAGGAAGAGATCGAGAAGACCAGCAACGAGAAAAACTCGATGGTCAAAAAGCAGCGTTTCGAAGAGGCCGCCCGTCTCCGTGATAAGGAAAAACGCCTGATGGAGGAACTCGAACAGGCGCAGAAGGAGTGGGAAAAAGAAGCCGAAGAAATCATCTACGATGTAGAAGAGCATGATGTGGCCGAAGTTGTGGCAATGATGAGTGGAGTGCCCGTAAACAAGATAAGCCAGAGTGAGAGCAAGAAGCTGGTGAAGATGCGGGAGAAGCTCGGAGAACAGATCATCGGCCAGAATGAAGCTATTGAGAAGCTCACAAAAGCCATTAAACGAACTCGTGCGGGTCTCAAGGATCCGACGCGACCCATCGGTTCCTTTATCTTCCTCGGGCCTACCGGGGTTGGGAAAACCGAGATGGCCAAGGTTCTTGCCCGCTATCTCTTTGATAAAGAGGATGCTCTTATCAGAATCGACATGAGTGAGTATATGGAGAAGTTCTCTGTCTCACGACTGGTTGGTGCGCCTCCCGGTTACGTGGGCTATGAAGAGGGCGGTATCCTTACTGAAAAGGTGCGTCGCAAGCCCTACAGCGTGGTTCTGCTGGACGAAATAGAGAAGGCACACCCTGATGTATTCAACATCCTGTTACAGGTGCTTGACGACGGAATCCTGACGGATAGCCTCGGTCGAAAGGTCGATTTCCGAAACACGATCATCATCATGACTTCCAACATTGGAGCTCGTGATATTCGTAACCTCGGAAAAGGTATTGGCTTTAGCGCCGACGGTAGCAGCTTCGACTACGAGAAGATGAAGTCAACAATCCAGGATGCACTCAAGAAAGTGTTCAACCCTGAGTTCCTGAACCGTATCGACGACGTCATCACGTTCCGTCCGCTCGAGAAAGAGGATATCTTCCAGATCATCGATCTGCTCAGCGAAGAACTCTTCAAACGTATCAATGAACTTGGCTACACGGTTGAAATCACGCAAGGCGCCAAAGACTTTATCACAGATAAAGGCTTTGATCAGAAATATGGTGCCCGACCGCTGCAGCGAGCTATCCAGAAATATGTTGAAGATCCGCTGGCTGAAGAGCTGCTGGAAGTTGAGCATCCAGAGGGAACCAACATCAAGATTAAGATGAACAAATCCCGTGATGGACTGACGTTTGACTGGGAAATTCCGGATGAAGCATCTGAGGTTAGCGACGAAGCATCATCCGAGAAGGAGGAAAACTCTGATGACAAAGAGCAACCCTCGGAGGCAAAAGCGTAATCGATTAACAATAACTTTCTGACGCAAGAAAAAGCCCTGAATTAACGTTCAGGGCTTTTTTATTAGAAGCTCGTTATTGGTTACTAGTTATTAATTAGAAGGCGATTTACAAATCAAGTACAAATAATAATTGGACCAATTAACTTATAACAAAACTAAAACGAGGCTCTCAGATTGATAATCTTATTCGTTCCTTTAAGGGTATATTGTCCGCGTGCTTCTCTTAAAAATTGTATTCCAATACTCGGGCTGGTTCCCAGCGCGCCACTGAATTCCCGGCGGGCGATATCACGCTGTTCAAGATTTATAGCGTGAAATTCCAGGTTTCGGTAGATCTCAGTATTTTCCACTTTGCTTCCTGTAACACCAACAATGGTATGATCCTCCGCAAAATACTGTGCCAATATTAACGGCGATCGGAAGCTGGTACTACCGATTCGTTCACTCGACAGCGTGTTATAAACGATTGCCCTGCGGCTCGAATGGATAATGAGTTGGTCATTGTCACGAGTAAAGTAACCGGCAAGGAGATCTTCTTCAGTAGTTATTGAATTGAGTTCATTACCGTATCGATCCAGAATTATTGCCTTATCATCCGTCCTCTCTTTGGCTGTTACAAGTATGATAAACTGGCCATTGTCGGACACGGTGGCATGCTTAATAAATCGATCACTGCTGTAGAAAATATTATCTGTGGAGTTATTGTCGGATAGCACCTTGGCCTGCGATCCCACTTGACTGCCCTGTTTAATTTTGGGCGTATAGAGTAGTATCGTTTTCCCATCTGGATCCATTGCAACCTCGGATATTGATTCTCCGCCCTCGCTCTGACTCCCGGAAGAACCGCTGGTCGCGATATTTCCTTGCGTATTGTAGAGCGTAAAATTGGCGATATTATTCCGAAGCAGAACCTCCCCTGAACTCAATGGATAAATCCCGAGGGAAGGGTCGCTGTAGCTCAACGAAATTGTGGGATATGCAGCCAATGTGTCGGCATCTGTAGTCAATAAAAAAGTTTTAGCCCCATCCATTGTATTCTTTAAGACTCCAAGCATGGCGTAGTCAGCGGTTACACCATAACTCAGAAAATCTCCAAAATTCAGACCTGTTGCAGGGAAACTGATCCCACTGTTGGAAATCGTCACATTCTGCTGGGACAATCCAAAGGTTTCGTACTGATTTCCCGCGGTCCTGTTTTCGACAGAAACATTCAGTGACTGCGAGTATCCAACAAAAGGTAACAATAGAAAAAAACAGAGCTTTTTAAACATAAAGCCTTCTTTTAGGATAAAATTTGAAATACAAGAACGGAAATATTTAGTAGAGTTGCATCCGATTTTTGTATTCAATTGTACATGATAATGATTAGTTTGTCGGCAGAATTTAAGCATTCAAACAGGTTTTATGACGTACTCCATTATAATCCCGGTTTATAACAGGCCCAATGAGATACAGGAACTGCTGGAGAGCCTTACAAGACAAACCTACACGCGGTTTGAAGTTATAGTCGTTGATGATGGGTCTACGGAAAGATGCAATGATATTGCTGATCATTATAAAAATGAGCTCACTCTCTCCTACTTTTGGAAGGAGAACAGTGGACCTGGCCTGACCCGTAACTTCGGAGCTGAAAAGAGTTCCGGAGAATTTCTCATTTTTTTTGACTCCGATTGCATTATTCCGGATCACTACATGGAGACTGTAAACCGGTTTTTAGTAAAAAATTCTATTGACGCTTATGGAGGACCCGACAAAGCGGATCAATCCTTTACGCCCATTCAAAAGGCGATTAACTATTCGATGACCTCCTTCCTGACCACCGGCGGCATACGTGGCGGGGAAAAAAGCATGGACCGGTTTTACCCGCGCAGTTTTAATATGGGCATCTCAAGCGATGCATTTGCCAGGGTCGGAGGATTTTCAAAGATGCGTTTCGGAGAAGATGTGGACCTGAGTCTTCGTCTTGAGGAGAACAACTTAATATCGGTGTTAATTGAAGAGGCGTATGTTTATCACAAAAGAAGAACAAACCTTAAATCTTTTTTTAAACAGGTCTTTAATTCAGGCATCGCACGCTATAATCTAACACGCCGCCACCCGGGCTCACTTAAACTAGTTCACCTTTTGCCCAGTGCTTTCGTGCTGTACTTGATAGCTGCAGTATTAGCTCTTCCTTTTTTCCCATCGTTATGGTTACCCGTCCTGGTTTTACTCCTGCTGTTTGTACTCGATTCTCTTCGCTCCACTCACAATCTGGGTGTGGCGTTACTCTCTTCGGTCACCTCAATAATCCAGATATCCGGCTATGGATCCGGATTAATTTGGGCAGTATTTAAGCACCTTTTCTTGAAAAGAAATGACTTATCGGCCTTTAAAGATACATTTTATGATTAGAATCCGCTATCAAGCGTATAGGATATCCGAATATTCAAGACTGGAATTTTTGTTCTTTTTCAAATTGATTTGACATGTCAATACCCTTATATTTGAAATCTTTCTGAAACGGCTGAGCCATTGACTCGGTCAGACAGGTTATTTGACGTATTGATATGTTCAATATCTACGGGGAGTAGCGCAGTCCGGTAGCGCATTCGCTTTGGGAGCGAAGGGTCGCAGGTTCAAATCCTGTCTCCCCGACTTAGTAAATTTTGAATTCTTGATTTTAAATTTTGGATTGTTATACGGGCGCTTCAAAAGGAAAAATTGCAATTCAACATTCAGAATTTAAAATTTAGAATTGTTATTTTGAGCGCCCGTAGCTCAACTGGATAGAGCAGCTGCCTTCTAAGCAGCAGGTTACAGGTTCGACTCCTGTCGGGCGTACTAGTGAGTTTTGGATTATGAATTTTCAATTTTGAATTAGAATCCAGGCTGGTTCAACCCGCAATTCAAAATTTAGCATTTAGAATTCATAATTCACTAAGGCGACGTGGCCGAGTGGTCAGGCAGAGGTCTGCAAAACCTCGTACGGCGGTTCGAATCCGCCCGTCGCCTCAGCAATTTAGTTTTTAGTCACTGGTTATTAGTTATTAGGTGTGGTGACTGCCACTACCAAACTAATAACAGATAACGAATTCTTGCCGCGTTCGTCTAGGGGTTTAGGACGCTGCCCTTTCACGGCAGTAACACGGGTTCGAATCCCGTACGCGGTACACGAGCCCTTGCAGACATTGTCTGCAAGGGCTTTTTTATTGGAGCAAGTTACCGATGAGAAACTCTTTAAGAGAATGGCCGCGTTTTACTCAAAATTGAACTCATGATCAATGTCGGAAATCTCATCGGCCCGGGAACGTAGTTCTTTTGAGTATTTCGATAAGGGTTCATTATTTTGTTTTAGAATGCAGCTAAGGTCGGCTGCCCGATAGCAAATTTGCCCGACCAGATTTTCAATACTTTTTTTGTCGTCTAGTCCTTCTTTAACTGCGTACTCGACCGAAGACTGTATACCACGAAGAAACGACTGGGCTGGGGATTTCGCATCTACAATAGCTAAAGCCTCCCTGAATTTTTCTCTCCATCTTGGTATATCATCAAGTTTAAAATCAGATTCTGCAGCAATTTCTTCATCCGTCCATCCCTCCTTTTCAGCTTGTTCAAGTAAAGCTGCATCTTCGGGCATTAGCTTATCGAAACGTGCATTACCAATGCCGAGATGGTCCTTATAATTATCATAACTGTAACTGAACAATTCCGCAGCCAAAAAATGAATTCTCTTCATTCTCATAGCAAGACCTCAGTCTAGTGGGTTCTTAATTCATGGAGAAATTCTTGCTACAATATTCTCAAAAAAAATGAAAGTGTCGATTTATATTGCTCAACTCTGATCGACATGTCGTACGATTCCCTTCTGCAGAAAAGCCATAAATTTATATGGTCTCTGCCTTCCGAAGAAAATTGTCCTTAGGTGCTCTGTGATACTTTGTCAGAGGTAATCACATCAAAAGATTTGAGCCTGCCATTTCACTGACAGGCCCATTGCTTTGGGGTTGATAGAAAAAAATTTTCAATGGTCCAAGATTGGGCTGGGCTGGCAACAGCATTGGATAAACTTTTTTGAGAGATCAGTAGAGCAGAAACTTATGGAGCGAGTGCTCGGCATTCACTTTTGATTCGTCAATCACCTTATTGAACAGCTTGTGCCAGGGAAAGCCAATGATCAGGAGTTCAATCGAGTAGTAGAAAAACAGGATGTTCATCATGGTATAGATCCCAATATGAAGCCCGATGAGCATGATAAAAATGTAGATCCGGAACTTTTTCCACCACAGCAGAAATCCTGACAGCTCGGTGATAATGCCCGCCGCTAGGATGAATGTCCCCAACCACCAGTGATTCAATACGGTCTCCTGGATAAAATTAATCTGATACTGACCCGTATCGGAAAGCACGTCTGTGCTCTTCTCCCCAATCCAAAGCCATAAATGCCTGCCATCAACCCACGTAACGCCCGTACCAATCAGTTTACTAAATCCCGCCGTTGTATATCCCAATCCGATGAAGAACAGTACAAAGCCAAATGCAAAATGCAACGATCGCTGCTTATTTTTGAGGAACACACTCCCGATCCCAAGGCCCAGCACGCTGAGTCCCAATAAGCTTTGACTGTGCGGAATCTCTCCCTGCGAATATCGGGCTACAAATTGCAGGTGTATCAGAATAAAAACGATTCCATACAACCATTTCACCCTTTTGAATGAAAATGCGGCAATACTGAGAAGAGTGATTGCCAGCGCGTTAACGATGGGGAGATTATTGCCAAAAAAAAGCTCAATATCGATATACTGGGCGACTCCCAGTGGCAACACAACATCACTTAGTTTCAATATGTAATAGCCCCATTCCCACGCAAAGATCAGAGTGTTAAAAACGATGAACAGTTCAAACAGGCGTAAATAGATTTTTGTGCCAATGGAATGTGGTGATTCCAGATCAAACAGGTTCTGCAACAATGTTTTCATTTTATTTGACTCAGGTTTTGTTCCTCTTTGAATAGGTTCGGATTTTTGTACGTGGTGTCAGCAGTGAACAAAAACATCGGGATCGCCTTAATGACTACCGAGTCACTCTCTGTCATTCGGCCAGTAACCCGTGTGGCCATCCATTGCTCCCCTGGACGCTCTCCAATCCCGAAAACATCCCGGAGTCCCTGGATGCGCTCTTGATTCCAATCGCGTGTCTTTGAGATATAATTGGCATAATCGATATCATCGATGTTATGATCTGCAAGAGAGACTACATTATCTTTAACCTCATCCAGCGGTTTGACCTGCCAGATTTGGGGATTATTCTTGTCATCGATATGAACCACGACGCCCCGTGACCATGGCTGCCCGGCCTGCGAAAACATCGGGTATATGGTGAATGGCCAGAACTCTCCCTTGTGTGTTGAAACGAGGGCTGCGTAACAGAAAAACGAGATGAATAGGAGTCTTTGAAAGATTCGCAATTTCATTACGCCACCTCCTCTCTGAACCGCTCTTCCCACGATTCCTGGTTTTTCTTGGCATCCTGTATGAATGAAGATCGCTTCACTAATTTCAGAATACCGTCGTTAAGCAGGTTGCCGGGAAATTTCAGCGGGCGCAGGATATCCATAAACAACACGACCCTAATCTCATCCGAATTATTCCAAGCCTCGTGCTGGTAGGTGTCATCAAATATCAGACTCTTTCCCTCCTCCCAGTGCCGGGTTTCGCCATCTACTTTTATACCACACAGGGTATTGGGGCGGGGAATTTTGAGGCCCAGGTGATACCGGATAAATCCCTTGTATAATCCCCGGTGCTCCGGTATATGCTTGCCCGGCGCAAGTATGGAAAAGAAGGCCGTTTTCATGCCGGGAATATCCTCAATCAATGCAGTGGTCTTGGGACACCGCCCGCAATTTTGTTCCGCTTTATATCCAAAACCGTATAGGAAATAGGTCTTCCACTTATCGTCCTGGGTGATAGATTTTTGATCACTGGAGATCTGCTGGAAGTTGGGGATATCATCCAAATGCTCCAGCAGCTCATCTAATTCACCCCGAATCTCATCGTAATTGTGCTCGAGATGTTTCGTCCATTCAAAAAGATCCGATTCGAAATACGGAGTATTCGGTACAGTGGATGTTTGTGCGATCAGCTCCTCGAGGGTCCAGAGTGCCTTTCCCCCGAGATCTTTGCCAATTTTCCTGGTAATCTCTCTAAAAGTGCTCATGTTTATGTAATTGTTTGGATATTAATTATTGCTTCGAGTGTTTTCTGCAAAAGCCTGTTCTTTCACCTGCCAGCCTCCGCCCAGGGCACGGTATATTGCGATCAGATCTGTGGCGACTTTGATCTCACTGATTGCCAACTGATCTTGCGCCTCCAGCAACCGGCGTTCGGCATCCAGCACATCCAGGAAATTATCGATCCCTGCTTCATATCGTTTTTGGGCTAACTCAGCTGCTCTTGTACTGGCCCGGGCTGCAGTAGTCAACCGACGGCGACGCTCTTCTTCTTGGCTAAAATCGGACATAGCGGTAGATACCTCCTCAAGCGCCTCTAATACGGTTCGTTTATAAATCGTAAGACGAGCATCCGTCTCGGCGTCTGCGGTCTCCACGCGGGCGTCCACCCTGCCGAGGTCGAAGGCGGCCCACGATATGGAGGGGCCCACTACGGCGCTAAGAGCCCCTCCAGAAAAAAGATCGCCAAAAGATGTAGCCACAAACCCAAGGCTCCCCAGGATATTTACGCTGGGAAAATAGTCTGCAGCACGGACATTGTACCGGGCCACGGAAGCTGCCAGCAATCGCTCAGCCTGCTTCACATCGGGCCGGCGGCGCAGCATTTCTTCCGCATCGCCTACTGCAATCGAAGGCGGAATTGAAGGCAACGATTTCTCCTGTTCCAGCCAGGAATCAAGGGTGCTTGGAGGCTGCCCGGTCAAAACGCTCAGCCTGTTGATGATCGCCTTGATCTGTGCTTTCAACGGCGGAATGGTAGATCGCGTCAACTCTAATTGTGCTTCCGCACGAGCCATATCCAGCTCCGAGCCGCTGCCGCCGTCCACCAAGGCTTTGCTGAGCTCGTAGGTTTCCTCTTGGTTCTCAACGTTTTGTCGGGCTACACTCAACCTCTGTTGTGCGCCTCGCAGCTGCATGTACGCCAGCGCCACCTCGGAAGTTACACTTACATAGGCACCCCTCAACTCTGCAAAACTGGCTTGATATGTAGCTTTGGCCGCCTTTTTCTGTTGTGAAACCCGGCCAAACAAGTCAAGCTCCCACGAGGCACTCAGTCCCACATCGTAGGTTTCAATATCCCGCTCCTTGATCGGAATTCCTGCTTCTTCGCTTTGCCGCTCCCACCTGTAGCCACCGTCGGCCTGCACAATCGGGAAGAGGTTAAAACCAGATTCACGCAACAGTGCACGACTCTGGCGAACATTGGCAACAGCCACTGCAATATCCAGGTTATGATCCAGCGCCCTGCTTACAAGCATATCCAGATCCTTATCTCCAAACCTACTCCACCAGTCTTCCACCGGTTCGGCAGCTTTGAACTTTCGGTTTTCCTCCAATTGAAATTGCTGTTCATCAGCTACCGGGTCAGATGGCTTTTGATAGTTTCGCAGACTGCATGAAACAACCGTCATCGCAAAGATGATGGATACCATTAAAAGTGTACTGTTCTGTTTTGTGATTACACTCATGTTCACACTCATAACTATTCATGTTCAGGATTAGATGATACAATGGCTGGCTGGGGCTTCTCGATATGACGCTGATCTTTTGAAAAACTTCGCACTACTACGTAAAAGATCGGCGTAAGGAACAGTCCGAGGACCGTGACGCCCAGCATCCCGGAAAATTCCGTCAACCCGATGGCAAAACGCATTTCGGATCCTGCACCGCTCGAGAGGATCAGCGGAACCATTCCCAGGATAAAGGCAAAGGCGGTCATAAGGATCGGACGGAGACGAATTCGTGCCGCTTTCGTGGCTGCCTCCCACCGACTGACGCCCTCCTGCTCCTCGATCTGCCTGGCAAACTCGACGATAAGGATCGCGTTCTTGCTGGCCAGTCCCACAAGTACAACCAGGCCAATCTGTGTCAATACATTGACATCCTGTCCCATCAGGCCAAGACCGATAGCTGCTGAAAACACACACATCGGCACAATCAGAACGATTGCCAGCGGAAGCAGCCAGCTTTCGTATTGTGCTGAAAGAATCAGGAAGGCAAATACTACGGCCAGGATAAAGACTAAAATGGCCATGTTACCCACCTGCTTCTCTTGGTAAGCGAGTTCGGTCCATTCATAGCTGATACCCTGCGGAAGTACTTCATCAGCCAGCCGTTCCATGCGATGCAGGGCTTCGCCTGTGCTTACTCCCGGGGCTGTGTTTCCACTCAAGGCAGCCGCGGGATACAGGTTAAACCTTGGCACCCGCGAAGGACCGGTTGTCTTCTCCACATCGGAAACAGAACCGATCGGTACCATATCGCCGTGCTTGTTGCGGACCCGCAGGTTTAGCAGGTCTGCAGGTGTACTCCGGTAGGCCGCGTCGGCTTGTGCCGTCACTTGGTAGGTGCGCCCGAGGTAGTTAAAGTCGTTCACATATGAAGAACCGATCATCAGGTTAAGCGTCTGAAACAGATCGGAGACGTTGACTCCGAGACGTTCGGTTCGCTCACGGTCCACATCCAGGTGCACTTTGGGCGTGCTGGTCTCAAAGGTCGTATAGGCATTAACAATCCCGGGATCCTGGTTGGCGGCACCGGCCAACGCCCACGTCGCATTTTTAAGTGCTTCCGGGCCCAATCCTGCCCGATCCTGAACCATCATCTTAAATCCACCAGCATTCCCGATACCCTGTACCGCAGGTGGAGGAATCACGAATACATTTGCTTCCTCAATCTGCTGGACCGTCTGATTAAGTTGGCCCAAGAGTTGATTATACTCGATACCACGCTCATCGCGGTAGGAAAAGTCCTCCAGCGGCAGGAAAATCACTGCCTCATTGGGTGTATGAATGCGATAGTATTTTCGACGCCATCAATCTCGAGGAATTTTGTGATTGCCTCGTCGACTACTTCATCCGTTCGGTCCAGTGAAGAGCCGGGGGGCAGTTGTACTACGGTTATAAAATAACCCTGGTCCTGTGGTGGAATAAATCCGCCCGGAAGCCGGTTGAACAGGAAGAATGCCAAGCCAATCAACAGCAGATATACCATCAGGGCCGACTGCTCCCGGCGAACGCCTTTGCTGACGACATTCGCATACTTCCCAGAAATGCGATCCATAAAGTGGTTAAACTTGCCGAACAGGTAATCAATCGGTTTAAGCAGGCCGGATCGTTTAACATCGGACTCATCCTTCAGGATAAGTGCACTCAGTGCTGGTGTCAGTGTCAAAGAAACGACCAGCGACCACAAGGTTGCCGTGGAAATTGTCAGGGCAAACTGGCGAAAAAACTGGCCCGAAATCCCTTCCAGGAATGCGGTGGGGATAAACACCCCGGACAGCACCAATACCATGGAGACCAAAGCGGTGCCCACTTCATCCATTGTTTTATGAACGGCCTCACGAGGACTCATCCCCGCTTCAATATTTCGGGCAGCATCTTCTACCACTACGATGGCGTCATCCACCACAATACCGATGGCCAGTACCAATCCGAATAACGTCAGGTTATTGAGCGAGAATCCCAAAAGGTTCATAATGGCAAAGGTTCCGATCAGGGAGATCGGGATGGCAAGAATTGGGATAATCGAGGCACGGAATGATTGCAGAAATAAAACAATCACAATTACGACCAGGATAATTGCCTCGAAAATGGTTCTGTACACTTCATTCAGCGACTGCTCTACATATTCTGTGGGATTATAGAGGACCTTGTATTCCAAGCCTGTTGGAAAATCCTTTGAAAACTCCTCCATCCGGTTCAGAACTTCATCTGCGGCATCCAGGGCATTGGAGCCGGGTCGCTGAAATACACCGATTGCTACACCGGGATCCTTGCCGAGGTAACTCCGCGTAGTGTAGTTTTGGGCACCCAAAACTACATCGGCAATATCGCTCAGCCGGACAATGCTACCGTCAGCTTCTTTGACGATCACCTGTTCGAACTCCTGCTTCGACTCAAGTCGCCCCTGGGTTTGCACGTTGATGCGGAACGCCCCGCTGTCATTGTTGGGCTCCTGGTTCAGGTTTCCGCTGGCTACCTGCACGTTCTGTGCACGAAGAGCAGCCAGAACATCGCCGGCCGTGATGTTAAGTGAAGTCATCCGATCGGGATCCACCCAGATGCGCATGGCGTATTCACTGCCGCCAAACACCATCACGTTGCCCACGCCGTCAATCCTGGAAAGCTGGTCCCGGATGCGAAGTGTGGCATAGTTGGCGATGTAGAGCTGATCATAGCTCTGGTTGGGCGAAAGCAAGTTGACCACCATCAAAAAGTTCGGGGAGTTTTTGAGCGTTGTTACGCCAAGCTGGCGTGTTTGCTGAGGCAGCCGCGGTTCCGCCCTGGCCACACGGTTTTGCACCTGCACCTGCGCATCGTCGATATCGGTGCCCAGTTCAAAAGTTACCTGGATGGTAAGACTCCCGTCATCGGTGGCCTGAGATTGCATGTAGATCATGTTCTCCACCCCGTTGATCTCCTGCTCCAGGGGCGTGGCCACCACTTCGGAGACGGTCTTGGCGCTGGCGCCCGGCAGGGAGGCTCTCACCTCTATAGTGGGCGGCACAATTTCCGGGTACTGGTTCACTGGAAGCGTAAAATAGGAGAGCGTTCCTATAATGACGATCAGCAGTGACAATACCGTCGAAAGTATCGGTCGATCTGTGAAAATGTGGGTAAACTTCATGGTTAATTATCCTCTGCTGCTAATGCGATTCCACCTTGATTTACATTTACTTTTTGGCCCGGCCTGACTTTACCCAGCCCGCTTATCACAACGCGATCTGTTTTGCTGAGTCCTCCCTCAATAATCCGGAGATCGTTATGCAGTTTACCGGTCTCGACAAACTTCCGGCCCACTTGACTGCTATCATCTACTACCAGCACATATCGTTGTGATTGGTCGCTACCGATCGCTTTGTCTGGGACCAGCAGCTCGCGATGCCTGCCGGTTGCTGAAAACTTTGCTTTAGCGAACATACCCGGGGTCAGCAACAGATCCTCGTTCGGGAAAACGGCCCGTACCAACATTGTGCCGGTGCTCTGATTGATTTCGTTGTCAACAAAATCCAGTCTTCCTTTGTGATCAAAATCATCTTCGCCCAGCAGCCTGGCTGCTACCGTTTGTGGTGCTCCCTCACGGATTCCGGAACGGAACGAGCCATTTTTGAGATATGATATCAGCTTGCTCTCACTGGCTTCAAACGTAAAATAGATGGGATCAAGTGAAACTATGCGCGTTAAGAGGGTTGCCGAGGAAAGACCACCACTTACCAAGTTTCCGACGCTAACAAAATTTTCACTTATCTTGCCGGAAATGGGGCCCTTGACTTCAGTAAAATCCAGGTTCAATTCCGCTGAGTGGACTGCCGCTTGTGCTGAATTCACCGCAGCTTTGGCCGACAAAAATTCCTGGTTGCGACGGTCGATCAGCTCTTGGGAAACTGCACCGCTTTTTCTCAGGTTTTTGGCTCTTTGCAACTCCTTTTTGCTGAGTTCCAAGCGCGTCTGGGCACTTTCCAGCTCGGCATGGGCCTGCTCCAGTGCAATTTTGTAGGGACGCTGGTCAATGACAAAAAGGACCTCGCCTTTCTCAACCAGTTGGCCATCCCTGAATTTTATTTCCTGGAGGTAGCCGTCGACCCGTGCGCGGATCTCAACGCGTTCTATAGCCCGAAATCTTCCGGTGAATTCATCATACTGAGCAATTTCTTCCTCAATTGGAGCACTTACTGTCACAGTGGGCGCCGAGAGTGGGGCCTGCTGCCCCTCCGAGCTGTTGCAAGCACTTATAAAGGCAAAAATTACTACTGTTAAAAGGTTAGAAATTCTACTTGCGTGGGGGATTGTTGAATTATTCATAGCGTGATGTTCTCTGCTTAAGAACTCCTTTGGGATTAATAATTTAAATCTCCTGCCGTCATTTGTTTTCCTAATCCAGATAGCTTGGCAGAACTATTTCTTTTGGGATGTAATTGTTATCACCCAATTATGTGTTGGAACAATGTATGTTGTAACAATATTTGTTGCAACACATATCTATATAGATATTTTCTATAGAAGTGATTGATAAAGAGATATAACAGGTGGGATACAGTTCTAACTACACAAAAAAACCGGTATTTAAGCTAACAAATCTAGTAGTAAGAAATTTACAGTGCCCAATGTCAGGCGGTCCGCTCAAGTGGATTACATTTAGATAGGTTTGATTTTATTTTTTTGCAGAGTTTTGATAGGGTCTCACATTCACTTTTGGTTAGTATCTTGCTCATGTTTCTCAAGTAATCCAGGTATGTCCCCCTCGCATTTTCAAAAACGTCAATACCCTTCTCCGTTATTTTGGCAATGGAAACACGTGCGTCCTCCTTACAACGGTAGCGCTCAACCAAGCCCTCCTCTTCCAGCCGATCGACCAGCCGCGTTACATCCGGGGCCGTTTCAACGAGCCCGTCAATGATCTCCCCTCTTGAGCATCCTTCAGGATACGCCTCTTTTAAAATATATAAAACACCCACCTGGGACCTGCTGAGACCATAATCTGATGAGATGGAATCCAGGTCATGCCGAATAGAACAAGCCGCTTCCATTAAGTTATGAACGGCTTCCCGCTCGGTCTTCACCGAATCGTCATTTTGTATAAATTCACCCATAAGCCTATAATTTTAAACAAGATACTAATTAATATTGAACTATTTTTCAATGAACCAAATGCTGAATCACTACTTTTTTAGTAATTAGTACAACAATAACGGTGCTCAACTGATTCCTATTCCCAATTATTTGTATCGAAATATTCGGTAGTAAAGTTCGGTAGTGTTATTCAGTCAATTTCTACAAATCATGTATTTTAACGGCAGTTTCAGATAACCATTTGAAATTTAATGGTTTAGCATTAATATTTTTACAACTGGCTTCAACTGATGGGAGAAACACTATGAAAAGCTCAATCCTCAGTACGGCACTGTTGCTGATCACCCTCCAATGGGCGGGTGCACAGTCGATCTCAATCACCGATATTTCACCTTCCCCTCCCTCTACCTTAGAGTTTGATGAGCAGGTTACTATTACTTATGAATATTCTCTACCAAACAGTGAGGGTGCCAGAATTTTTATACGTCCTGTAACTTCAGGCCGACTGACTTCCAACTATGCGGCCAGCGGTTCTCCCGTATACCGCGGAAGTGGCAGAGCTCGTGCCAATTTTACAATCACGTCCGGAAATGTAACCATAGATCAATTGCGTGTGAGAGTAGTGAGTCCAAATCAAAATCGATTACTATTCGAGTTTTTTGTGCCGGTCGATCTCACCTTTTCCAGCTCGAAACCTTATATATTTATGAACCCACAAAAGATAAATCCAAAAATTTTGCAGGTTCAACCTCAGGAAGCGGAACCTGACACCTCTTTTACTGGATTTTATGAGATACCTGAGGATGCAGAAGTAGTAAAACGAGTTGTCAAACCGGATGGGACCATAGAAACTCATTATTCTGAAGGGTCCATTGAAGGAGTTACGCCCAATAATATCACCTACCGGATTAATCCCGCTACGGGAGATACCACATTTATGCAGATGTTAGCCATAGAAGTACAAAAAGCTTCGCCTCCTGGATTCGTAGCTACTTCAAATACCGAGGTTAACCAAGAGTGGCTCTCCAGCCTGAATGCCTGGATAGAGTACCATGGGAATCGACTGCTGGATCGGATACAATTCCAGCTGCAAGATGAAGAATCATTTAAAAATTACAGGCAGTTCGAAGAGAAAAACAGTGATACGATCTACGAACAGGTAAATATGCGATATACATTCCTTCTTAAACTTTCGCAGTACGACACCAATCCATCTGATTAATAGACTGCCCATGAAATTTATAAACATGTTTTCGGGGATTTTCTTTCAACTTATGGTCCTTACCCTGTTCATCGCGCTCCCGGTTACGGCACAGGTTGACACTACAACCAACGGTGCTGATCAAAGCAGGGTAAATGGCATACTCCAGGAAATGCAGCAAGAGATGGGACAGCAATCACAGATGGTGCCCGATTCTGTGATCATGCCACCGACGCTGGCCCAGCAACAGATGCTCGATGATTCGACCCTGGCGATGTATCAAAACGCAATGTACGCCTACTATGAATACCGGGTTTCGGGATTTGCCCACCGAAAGAATGTATTTGCCTGGCAACTGTTTTCAACCAAGCTGATTTTTTGGTCCGTACTAATACTTGTTTTTTCCGGCATCGCTTTTTCCGGTATACAGTTCTATAAATCGATTAAACTGGGTCCCGATGAAGGAGCCGGACCGACGGGCGGTACAGCAACAGAATTCGAAGCATCCGCCAAGGGAATCAAAGTTACCTCTCCGGTTCTTGGTGTTATTATTCTGGTAATATCGCTGGCTTTTTTCTACCTGTACCTGGTGTATGTGTACCCTATTAGTGAGATATTTTAAGTTTCTAATGATCAGGCAAAGTCGACGTCCAACCGGATACCGTAATCTTCTGCAAGATCGTAATGCATACCATGTACCGTTCCACGTCCGCGGGCGATCGTAAGTTTACGCGTGCGTACATCCTCAACCCAGCGAGGATTGGAAGCTTCGGCACGTCGGTTAGCCACGATACTCAGACGGGCTTCCTCATCAGCATCATCCGGCAAGTTTGCAAAATCACGCATAATCTGTTCTTTCACGTAGGGATATATGCTTCCATTCTGCACTTTGATATCGAACATAAGGGCTACGGCCCGCTCGGATTCAAGTTCATAATCCCGGGCAAGCTCGATTGCTTCATGGTAGAGCCGATCGGCAGATTCCACCTGTAGATCCTGAAACTCCTGGCACCGACCAAGCATCTTGAATAATCCGCGCCAGGGTTCCCGAAGCAGATAACGATTTTTGTCCTGTACCGACCGCCCCCACGCCATCTGCTGCTCCTGCGGTGCATCCAGTATCTCCCGAAACTCAGAACAGCGCTCTGCAAAAATATCCTCCACAAGGCCCGGGTGTTGATTATCCATTTTTTCCAGGAGGGGTTGCAGGCTTCCCTGTCCCAAATTCCATTGCAGGGCTCCAAAGCTGATGCTCTGCCCGTCAAAATCGCCGGAAATTCCTGCAAAACAGTCGGGAGGTGGCTTTCCGGTTTCGAACGATCCGGTGAGCGCCAGGCTGCGATAGGAAAGCTGTTCCTCAAGTATCGCCGGCGGTGACACCTCCTCTTCATCAAATAATTCCTCCCAGGTATTAGGTCCCACGAGACCATCAACGGTGAGATTTTCAGAACGCTGGAAGGCCCTGACGGCACTTTCAGTACCACCGCCATAAATCCCGTCAATAGGCCCGAGGTAGTGATTTAGCTCCTGGAGCTGGCGCTGTATTCGCTTCACCTCTTCTCCCATCGATCCTCTTCGATAAAGTGCCATAATAATTGGTTGTTACTGGATTAGGTTGATAATTAAATATCAGTTCCTCATGTAACGAACATATAGGAACTTATAAATCGAGCTATAAAACAAAAACTGCAGCCCACAAAGCAAGATGAAATACTTAAAACTATACCCGGGCTATTCACGAAATAATAGTATTTGAAGCTTAAGCCATTGATATTACTTCATAAGGGGCTTTGTATATAAGTATCCACGTACTGTAATTTGGTGGAATAAAAATGATGTAATTAAACCCACTCAAATCTGTAACGACCTGTAAGCAGGGGTTCATCCAAAATGTTACCCTGAGGATCATAGGGGCTGGATGCGGCTATTATATCAACAGTAAAGTATCTATCCCCTGATGTTACAATAGAAACGGTTGCAAAATACGCTAACTTGCCGTTCTGATTTATGTGAATGACAATGGCTTTGCCTTTAGCATTGGGCTTTGCGGTTTGTTGGTTCAAATTTTGAAAAAGAGGCGTCGCGTGTTTCCACTTTCCTCAGTTATTCTGAAATATTTATTTAGCCTCCCTGCCTCCACTTTTTTCCATATCCATTAATTGTTCTACCTCTGCCTCAAATTTCTCACGGGTTTCTTTTCAGAAGATGACTTGATGTTTTTTACGAGCTCATCGGCACTGGTTATACTGGGAGTGTTAAGCAGTTGATAACGCATACTGCCCTGTTAATCCATTTCTTAATATCCCCGATTCTTTTTAGCCATTGTTTAACTTTGGCCAGTTTATCCAAGAGAGGGGCAAAGTATCTCTCTACTCTGGCCACTAGTTGGGAAATGTCCATGCCCGTGGCTTTTTCTATTTGATCCAGTAGTTATTCAACTTTATCCTCAAGAAGAGTTTTCAGGTTTGCTTCACCAAAAAATTGCTCCATCAGATTTCCGGCGGCATTGAATACGGAAGATTTGAGATGATCCACCATCCTGCCTATCGCAATACCAAAAAACTTCTTGGCCAGGGTTATCGATTTAGAAATCAACTTTTTCATGACCCTATCTCCACCGGGGTCACTCTCTTTGTTCTTGAGAAGACCTGACAGTTTCTCTTTGGATTTTTCGAACAAACTCACAGTCTTGACAAAGAGATCTCCGAAGTATTTTCGCAACAAGCCGTATTTATCTCCTGACTTCAACCAGTGGCGTAACATTCTTATATCGCCGGCAACAGCCCTGTACTCTGTCCTGCCTGTTTTGTGCTCTTACGTTGTTTTTTTATCCGGCAGATCCAGTTTTTCGTTAAACCAGGGTCTTATTACTTCCAGCAGTTCCTCGTCCAGGCCGTCCAGGAGCTGGAAAAGCGTAAGAAAGTCCCGGATGTTTTCCATGCTGTGGGTCACGCCCAGGAAACCGTTGCAATTGAACGGGTAGCTGACGGATTCCAGGTTCGCCCCCGTAAAGTCGGCGCCGACCAGGCAGCTCTCCAGCAGATTGGCCCGAACCAGGTGGGCGTCCCTGAAATCGGCCCTTTTTAAATTGGCTTTGGTAAAATTGGAGTCCGTGAGTATACAGTTGGTGAAGCGTGCTTTAACCAGGTTGGCTCCTTCAAACGTCGCCCCTGAAAGTATAGCCCCGCTAAAATCGCCCCCCGCTAAATCATGGCCAGAAAAATCAGTGCCGGCCAGGAATGTATCCCGTAAATCCGGGAACCGGGTCTTCCAGTCTTTGATATACTTCAGTTTCTTTTTGGTTTCAATAATCATGATCTGTTTAATCTGAGGTTTCGCTCTCTCTTAAAGTAAATGTTGTTGCAACCTGCTTTTGCTTGTCAATGCCCTCGTACTTCAATTCATTGCTGAAGGAAAGCTTCATTTCCCCCTCAAGTTTGTGATTACCAATACTCGAAAGGCGAATCCATCCCTCGGCTTCATAGGCTTTAAACGTAACCACCTGGGTTCCGGACAACAAACAGATGTCAACCTGGTCACTTGGCAATTCCAGCTTATCACCGGCTTCCGGCAGCTTAGATAAGCTGACTAGCAAAAGTTCCAGCGACCTTGTATCGGTTCTGAAGGGAGAGCCGGTCGATTGGAAATCTAATTTAAACACATGGTTCTCTCCTCTTTCGACAGAGCATTTGGGCATCTCCCCATGTTCCTGAATAATACGATGATCTTTAAACCACTGTCCTTTTACTCTCTGCATATTCCATTCTTCATTTGTTATTGTTCCGACCAGTAAACCGTACATAAGAGCAACTATTAAGAATTTAATGTAGTTGATCATTTTTTAATTAAAAAAGTAACGCAAAATGAGCGTAGCTATCAGCATTATTCATGGCATCTTTGGCACTTAACGAAGAATATTCCGGCTGCCATTGGTAGGCTTTGTCATCTACGCCGGCATGGCGGTGAGCAATTTCGTGGATAATAATTGCTTTACGCATATGGGTGCTTAAACTCGTAAACAGGTTAAAACAAATATGTACATCTCCCACCTTCCAGAATAGGAACTGCCACACGTAACCGCCCACATCAGGTTCACAATCGGTTTCACATTCAAAGTTGATACCTCGTTGCATGGCAGTCTGTATGTCCCGGAACCGTCGGTAAATCTTCATAATGTCATCTTTGTCCGTAGTGTGAAAATGAGTGCTCAGGCCGCTGGAGACTGTACTGGAAAGGGTAGGATGTGTCGTATAGGCGTTGGCCAGCGCAGCTGTAGCCCGGTTTACATGACCCAGGGAATCGTTAAATGCATTTTGAATCTGCTGTTCCTGAGCTGTGCTGCAATCCTCAAACTGGTTGGTGGGGGTGGGTGCAGAACCGGTTTGGCGTTGAATCTGCGGTGTTTGGACTTGTTCACTTATTCCGCCTACGCCCTGTTTCATTTGTAATTGAGGAGCCCCCCTCTCTTTCATCCGTCGTTCCTCTTCCTCGCACTCCTTGCATTTCATCTGCAGCGTGTCTTCCCCATCCAGAGGCTGCATCTGCATCTCCTCTCCTTCCTCAAGAGACTGCATCTGGAGTCCTTCCTCCTCTTGGATGGGTTGCATCTGCAAAGCTTCTGCAGGACCAGCATGCAAGCGGGGATTGATAACCGGTCGATATAATTGTGCCTCGCCATTTGCAATATTTTGGTTTTGCAACAGGTTCTCCCTGCCTGCTTCTGGCTGACCGAATTCCTGTGCCCGGGAGGGGCTTGACTCTGCGGTATCTGAAGTTAAGAACCTGCTCATTTAGCACGTTGTTTAATTAGAATTTTCAACCTGGTGAGTAACGATATCAACAACTACCGGTTCACTTTTCACTGTAAAGGGATAAATATCTTCCGGTGTGTCTGCCAGGTCCTCATTAGCCTGGTAAAATGCTGAAAGTCGGTAAGTCCCAGGTTGCGTGAGATGGTAGTAATTGAGTAAATCAAAGCTGGTAGTGATTGTTTCTCCGGGCTGCAGCCATCGATAATCCGAAGACGGGGAAAAATCTCGGTTGATATCATATTCGATGTAGTCCAGCTTTTCCGGTTGGTCAACGCGTTCCAGCTCCAGGTACAACTCTCGGGAAATGCTGTCTTCATAACCTACAGCCATACGTGTATTCACCAAGACTCTGTCATCTCCGCTGTTTTTCAGGCTGATCTCCACTTCCAGCGGTTTTTTCAACGACACTTGGTCTGGGAACGATTGGATTGTTAATAGCAGAGTTTTTGTATCGTCCATTTTTTGCATCTTTGGTGAACTACAGTGATTGTTTAGAGCGATATTTAATAGCAACATCACCCATTTCCAGTTTCTCATATCACGGTTCTGCTATCGCGTTATATGCATCTAGGGTTGGCTGATGGGTTGCTTGCTCGGCAGCCGTCGCCAGTCCATGCCGCCGCCGCACCTGGTTGCGAACCTCTTCAAAGCGTGCCCAGTGGGTGCGTTGCTCAGCTACCGGCATACTGTTCCAATGTCTCAACGCCCTTCTGGCATCGCTAAAGAATCCCGCAACATTCTCTTCGGGCATATTCTCACTGATGATTTCGATTGCTTCTCCCAAAAATTCACGTACGTTCCGATTTAGGATGCCTTCTTTTCGCTGCCGCACATGCTCCAGCTCATGGGCAATGGTGTGTACAAGCGCTTCGAAACCCCGGCTAAAACCAGGTCTGCCAATCCTCACAGTGGAAGGACCGGGTATGATACCGCCGGTGCTGGCGTTTGAGGTAGTTAGGTTGTGATCATAGCTAATATCCAGCAGCGCGTCGAACGTGCTCATATTATAGAAATCCATAATCAGGTGGATGGCCACATTCTGTTGCATGCGCGCATCCAGATCGGCCACCATTTGCCGAAGGGTATCTTCACCGGTCATGCCATCCACAGTGAGGCCGTGACCGTGCTGGTAATCAGCAATTCGCTCTACGGTATCCTGTCCAAAAATGCCATCCGCAGGCGTACCTACCAGTCCCTGCATCCCCCTGATCGCTTTTCCAGTGGTGTATTTCGACTGATTGTAACGAATGGCTGCCTGTTCCTCGGCTGCATTCAGGTGCGTTGGTCTGGGTCCACCGGGGGCAACGGCCGGTGCAGCAATGGCCAACTCTGTTTCAATTACGGACTTGAGAAAATCGGCGGAAAGGAATGACAGCAGACCCAGTCTTATGACGCGAAGTCCACCGGGTTCAAAGGTGGTAGTGGCCAATGTTAACAGCAGTGAGGGGTCATGCGTGATGGTGAGCGTATCGGAGAGGTCGAGGTTATGGAAGTCAACGACCAGCTGGATGGCGTGCTCATGCAGTGTCGCGGCTACCCGGTTCTGGAACATTTGTTCCAGCGTATTGGGGCCTACTTTTCCATCAACGGTAAGACCGTTTGTATTTTGGAACGTGGCGATTGCTTCTACCGTCAACGGACCCATAATGCCATCCTGGTTGCTGCCCACGATGTTTTGGATGATCATGATTGAGCGCAGGTCGTAGCGCAGGTTGTTGTAATTGATGGCCGCCTGCTCCTGTGCTGGAGTCAGCAGTCCTTGCTTGGCCACTCGTTCTCCTGCTCCGTTTTGCTGAACAACATGCGTCAACTCGTGTGCCAGCAGGTGTTTACCCTTAGAAGATTCCGGATTATACTGGCCTTGATTAAAATAAATGTCGCTGCCGTGGGTAAAAGCTTTTGCTCCCAGTTCCTCATTCATCTGCACGGCTTTACTATCTGTATGGATAGCAACATTGCTAAAATCCGAGCCCATTTTCTGTGTCATCTCTCGCTGCAAGCCGGGCGACAGCGACTCACCAGCTCCTCGGCTGGATTGCAGCTGTTGACTGATTCCTTCAGGAGCAAATGTGCCCTGCCCGTCAGATTGCTGATTGGCTGATTTCATCTGCAGCTCTTCTTCCTCCTCCATCGGCTGCATCTGCAATTGTTCTTCCTCATCATCCATGGCTTGCATTTGTAGTTCCTCCTCTTCCCCGGAGGATTGCATTTGCACCATCTCCTCGTCTTCGTCTTGGGTCTGCCGCTGGACCTGTCCGTCTGGCTTGCGCATGACGGTATCAGCAACGCGGTTGGCTTCCTGCTCATACTTGTCGCGGGGGTTTCCGACCTTCAGTTTCGGTTGGATTATATGTTTTGACTTTGCCTTTAACATCGAAATTACCTCCATTAAAAGATTATCTAGGAGCTGGTAACTGCCTTGCTTCTCTTCTAACTTCATCTATATCAGGTACAGGCATCGGCAACACTTTTTGCCTGCTGCTCGTACTGGTCTCCGGGCTCACCTATTTTGAGACGCGACTTTACACTTGTTTCACTTTTTTTGATTTTACCAATCTGATATCTGCTGAAAAAGACACAGGCTGATTTTATGGCATTCCCGTTACTCGGCTTTCATCCAGTGTTGGAACAGAAGAAACTTGGGCCCTAGCCAGTTCAGCTAGATCCTCATCAATCCAGCGAACAAACCTGAATGTGGTGTTCGTATTTT
Organism: Aliifodinibius sp. S!AR15-10; assembly: GCF_031569985.1. Lineage (NCBI taxonomy): Bacteria > Pseudomonadati > Balneolota > Balneolia > Balneolales > Balneolaceae > Fodinibius > Aliifodinibius sp. S!AR15-10. The sequence continues at coordinate 175,104 of NZ_JAMQKA010000005.1, forward strand.
CAATGTCCAATAACCAATGTAATATGCCACGGGAATGGGTGACCTGAGTATGCGTTATCAAGGCAAGCCGCGTGCTGCCGTCATTCATCCGCACATTAGCGGGAGTATTCCGATGGATATCAATGGTAGCACCAAAGGGGACGATTCCCGGAGATTGATCGCCGATGGCTAGAATCTGCTGTTCATATCGAGTCCATTGTTCTTGGAACCAAGTGCTCCAGGTATTTCTGTTGTTATTGGCTAAACTTTCCCAATACTGTTGCAGATCCCTGAGTTCTTGGTCTGAAATTGTATCACGATTGGTCTTATTTTCTCTGAGATACCGTATTTCTCGCCGGGCGGCCCTCTCCATAGCTTCCGTGATGATTACAAAAAAATTAGTGGGCTGAGTACCGGCATATGCGCTATCGATAGCCTCATTACCTAAACTTTTTGCTGCCTCACCTATCGCATTTCCAATGTTGGTGGCCGTACTGCCGGCAAGGTTAATTCCAAATCGTGCAAATCCACCGGCCACCACACCTCCAAAACCGGGCACGATGAGGGCCATCGTCATTGAAAAAATAGTTTTAGCGACATTTGCATCTGCTGCATTGGCCGCGGCAATAGCCTGTTCGGCCAGGGTTGCCCCAACATTATATTCGGTATGGGTAGTCCCCATTAAGTCTGAAATTTCTTCTACCATATTCCCCCGTTCGTCATCCGTCATAGGGTTGAATTGAATGATCGCCCCCGGCAACTCCTTCGCGGCAATATCTGTCTTCTTCCCTTTCTGCTGTTCAACATGGGTTAGTTCGTGAGCCAGTAAGTGTTTGCCTTGATGAGAATTAGGATTGTATTGATTATAGTTGAAATAGATGTCATTGCCATGTGTGAATGCCCGTGCTCCCAAATTTTCATTCAACTCTGCAGCCCTGCCATTAGTGTGCACCTGCACGTCACTGAAATCACTTCCCATTTTGGCAGACATCTCCTGCTGAATATTGGACTCTAAAAGAGTTCCTGAACCTTTTGAGGAGTTAATTTTTTGGGAGATTTCACCTGAAACCTCTGATGCTCCTTGGTTACCTGCCTCTGAGTTAAATTTCATTTGCAACTCCTCTTCCTCCTCCATCAGCTGCATCTGTAACTGTTCTTCTTCCTCTTCTTCCACAGGCTGCATTTGTAGTTCTTCTTCCATGGCTTGCATCTGCACCATTTCTTCTTCCTCTTCTTCGATGGGTTGGCGCAGAAGTTGTGGATTGGGCATCCGCATCACGCTGTCGGCCACGCGGTCGGCTTCCTGCTCGTACTTGTCGCCGGGTTCCCCGACCTTTAGACTCGGTTGCAGCAAGGATCCGTTGTCCGCGCCCAGAGAGCTGGTGTGATTGCTATTACTAGACAACATTTTGAATAAAGGGGCCATTATGTTCAGGTTTTTCTTTTTGGTATTTATTTATATGAACTACGATCTGCCATCATATTTCAGATGTAATTATGGGGCATTCGAAACCTCGTCAAGGTATACCTGCATAATCCACCCCACTTGGTTATTAAGTTCTACTTTCCACCATTGGTAGATTTCATCCGTATTATTAAATGATTCTCCGCTGCCTTTCTCCAGCAATTTGACCTTAGTTCCTTTTGCAAGCTTCGAAATAAGAGAACGTTTATCACTCCAGTGCAGTGGATCTGAGACAAACCAAACATTATCCGCATTGACAAGCAGCTCAGGATTCCCTTTTACAGGCTTTGAAGCGGGCGGGCAACAGTTGCAGTATTCTTGTTGCCTTTGCTTAAACGATCCCCAGCTACCCCAAGGCAATAAGTTTTCTGCCTTTACCACCGCTTTTAAGCATCTGAATTTGACATCAATTGGCTCACTGGACGCATTGCATACCTTCGCTGCATTCTTAATAAGCTCCTGGTCGCATTCTTCCCATTTTTGTTCCCACATATGAGACGGCCAGCAAGTCTGGTAACATTTATCGTGAATATCACATGGTAGTTTAGGGATAAAGCTTTGCGGTTTTGTACCATGGATGGAAGTATCGGAAAAGTGTGTATCAGTTCCATCAGCCGGATTATCTTTATCCTGACCGATCGAGAGCCACTTAGGCACGCTGCATCCATCATATTCATTCATCCTGTTGGTGTTTTTGGCCCTGTCCGGGCAATCCTCCAGACTTGTTATCGGATTTTGACGCGTCAATTGGCCATTGATACAGCAATAATACTTCGGATTATATTCTATATTATTGCATTTAGGTTTTGGATGAGCTTTGCGTTGGATCTGTTTTGAGTTGCCTGGGCTTTGCTGTATAACATAAGTCAGCTCATGGGCCAGCAAATGCTTTCCCGTAGCGGTACCAGGTGAGTATTGATGCTGATTAAAGTAGATATCACTTCCATAGGTAAACGCTTTAGCCCCCAGTGAATCGGTCATTTCGGCCGATTTTGAATCAGTATGCACTTTTACATCACTGAAATCGGCCACCATTTTGGTAGACATCTCTCGCTGCACCTTGCGAGGTAACCTATGCCCGCCTCCAGTTGACGATTGAAGCTGATTGTTTATTTCCCGGGGCGCGTAATCGGGACCATTTTTGGGGTTTGAACCAGATTTAGCCTGTAGCAGCTTTTCACGGCACTCGGGGCAGTCAATGGGTTTTCCCTGCCTGAAATGGTCCTGGCATCGCGGGCACATTTGATCTATTCCGTGAGACTGTTCCTCCTGCACAGCGATTGGGCGCATCTGGATTGCTTCTTCGTCCTGCATCACGTTCATTTGGAGCTCCTCATCCACTGGCTGCTGCTGAATGTGATGGTTGGGCATCCGCATTACCCAGTCGGCCACGTGGTCGGCCTGCCGTTCATATTTATCTCCGGACTTGCCGCCCTCCAATTTGGGCTGGATAAAGTGATTACCCGCCAGGCTGGCTGGTTGATGGGATATCGGCTGGAAAGGTGCTGCTGTCCCCATAGTAGGGCCTCATGTCAAATGGTTCTGCGGTTTTTATGGTACTCCCGTTTTATCCCGGCCATGATGTCAGCCAGGTGGATCTCGTTGCTGTCGCGGCCCAGTGCACGGAGCGAACTGTGCTGAATAATATTCACAATGGTGCCGCCGGCCAGTTCATACTCATTGGCAATGGCCGACAGGTCAATCTTGTCTTCCAGCCGGACGGCCTTACTGAACCCATTTTCCCATAGTGTTAATCGCTCTTTTATACCAGGCATGGGAAAGTGGACCATCAGCTGCAGCCGCCGAAGGAAGGCGTTGTCGATGTTGTTTTTGAGATTCGAAGCCAGTATCACTAACCCATTATGATCTTCAATACGCTGCAACAGGTAGGAAACCTGCTGGTTGGCAAAGCGGTCATGGGCGTCTTTGGTGCGCGTGCGGTTGCCGAACAGCGCGTCCGCCTCATCAAAAAACAGGATCCACTCCTTGTTTTCGGCACGGTCAAACACTTTGGCCAGGTTTTTCTCGGTCTCCCCGATATACTTGGAAACGGTCTGCGAGAGGTCAATGCGATACACATCGCGTCCGGTTTTTTTGCCCAGCAGGCTGGCTGTCAGCGTTTTACCGGTACCCGGCGGACCGTAGAACAGGGTCTTGTAGCCGGGCTTCAGATTCTTCTCCATGCCCCAGTCCTTCATCAGGGTATGATGATTCAGGATCCAGGTTTCAATTTCCTTGAGTTGATCCAAAATGTTATCGCCCAGCACCAAATCCGTCCACTCCATGTTGGTAGTCAGAAGTTTGGCGGGAAATTCCGTGCTGAACTGCGGCTTGCGATACTCCCCGATCGTCAGCAGATCCAGCACCTCCTTGGAGATTTGCAGGGCGCCACTGAGCCGCGGTTCTCCGTTCTCCATATCCTCCAGCCACAGAATATTTTCTTTGGCAAACGTGTGGGTGCTGTCAAACAGTCGCTGGATTGAAAAACGCCGTTCCAGGTCGCTGCCTGCCAGGATGAAGGCAGCCGTTTCTCCTGTTGGAATAAACCCGAGGTGGTTTTTGCCCTTCTTGCCGCCAAATTCGGTGTACACCTGCTGAGTCTGCTGATTTTTGGCGAGGAACATATCCAACAATTCCGGTTTGATGTGGGGGACCATCGCCAAGATGAGCAAAAAGCGCTCTTCGTAGTCCAGGTTGTGCTGCCTCACGAATTGGCCATAAGACGATTCCCGGCCGTTAAACAACGGGGGCGTAATATCATAGACGTCGCCGTAGGGCGTCTCTTCGCCGCCGTTCAACTTTGAGCGTGTTTTAAGAATCTCCCGAAACCAAGAAAGCTCAGTTTGAATATCACGGGCGTTATGTAAAATTGATGAGGCTACCATTGTACGTGAATCAGGTGGTCGTTCCAGGGCAGTTTGATTATGGAGATGGGCCAAGGGAGCTGGTCGAGCAAAATATCATAACTGAGGCGTTCCACCTGCAGCTTCCAGCCATTTATATCGGGCGTCAGAATTCCATCTCGCTGCAGAAACGCGTCGCGGAATCCCTCAATGGAGGTGTTCTTGAGCGCATCCCAGTTGTTGATTGCAGCCTGAATCATCGCTTGGGCCTCATCCTTTTCCCGGTCGGTCAGTTCTATTTCATAGGGTACAAAGCTTTCCGGCGGCAGCCCGCAGAGCAGTTTGTTGAGCGGCCATTCGTGTTCTTCACCGGTGTTCTCACCTGTACTGACAAAGTGCAGCAGGTGTATGGCCCGGTGAACGGCCTGCTCATTGACGAATTCCTGTTCATCAACATACCCGAGCGTACTAAAAAGCCGGGCAAGGTTGGTCCAAAGCAGTACCAATCCCGCATTTTCGATCTCCAAAAATTGTTCGCGGCTTGTATGCCTCGATGGTTCCGAGGCAGACTTATTGCCGGAAGACACCGGCGGTATATCCGATTTGCCCGCTGACCCTGAACCCGAATCAAGATCAGTCAGGTCATACATTTCTTGCCATTCATCGGGTGTGAATAGCATTGTTGTTTCGGTAAGACTGCGGATTGCCCGCTCCATAATGTCCTGAGGCAGATCATGTGACTTTTCCAGGGCACGAATCGTATGGGCTAATGCAATTTTTTTATGCCGGGACGAAAAAGTTGCACTGCTTAATTCTCCGGCCCCCGATTTCTGTATACCGCTCAATTTATACACCCATAACTGCTCCAGCAGTGTTTCCAGGAAGGAATTTCGAAGCTGTCTCCACGGTACGGTTCTGTGCTGTTGGACATTCTGTTGATGAATCTCATCCTTGATCGACAGGTATAACTGAAACAGCTTCTCCAGTCGATGATGCATGAAGAATAACCGGAACTGCTGATCGGAGAATGAGTGAACGGTTCGGCTTCTGAAGGCTGCCTGTCCCAGTTCATTTCCCACAGCGGTGATCAGTGATTGGGCATCCTCCCGGAATTGCTCCCTGATCCATTGGTTTGTATCCCTGTTGGAATAAGGATTCCACCACGGTACCGACCCATGACGGAAGAAATGGATCAGCAGGTCCACCCGGCTTCTGGATTCTTGTTCGGCCAATCCCGTTTTACTGCCCGCTTCGCCAAAAGAGGGATCAAAATCATACATAGAGGCCAGTTTCAGCTTTTTGACCTCCTCTTTGAACTGAGTAAGCAGCCGATCAGTGAGTTCGTGATCCAACGCGCCTTTGTTGAGCACACCGATGTCGAGCTCCAGTTTATCCACGATCATGCGGCCCTGTTCTGGCGAAAGTTCATCGCACAGCCGGGACAGCGCGGGAATAATCTGCTCATGACAGATACGCGATACGCGCTCCTGGATCTCGCCGGCACTCTTCTGCTCGCCCAAGTGCAGGTCCATCACGCAGCTTCGGATGATATGTTTGTTTGAGGACTCGATCTATTTGAGCCTGAGGTTGCTTTTTACATTGCTTTGGAAATCCTGGCTGACATAGCCTTTGGATTTTTTCTCCCATGCTTCCATGGTCGTCTTCATGTCAATATCCTCTGATGCATTGAAGATGTTGGCCGACTCGTTCAACACATCCTTGGTGGTGCTGGTCAGGTCGTCCGGCTGGGTATAGGCCAGGCGATCCAGGTAGGCCACCGTAACGTTATTCAGTGCTTCCTTGTGGAGCTCTTTCTCAGCACCCTTGGTATTCTGGATTTGTTCAACCAACTCGTTGCGGACGTTGTTATACTCATTGTTCAGGCGCACGACGCTGATATCCTCCTCATCCGAGAACTCTTTCACCGCATTGGCGGCCTTGGTGATGGCCGTTACCTCCTCTTTACCCTCCAGCTGTACCAACTGGTCGGCCTTCGCCTTGGCATTATTCATGGATGTGGAGTAGTACTTCCTGATCTTCCGAACTTCTTCTTCCTGCTCCTGAATCTCCAGTGTTTTCACAATACGCTCGAAATTTATGATGATATCCTTTGCGGGACTCATCACAAAGTCTATGGAGTTGGTACCCGTCGTAATGTCCACCGTTTTTCGGGCATCTACATATCCCACAAATTTGGCGATCAGGGTCTGCTGGCCAATGGGGACATTAGACAGCGTGTAGTTCCCGTCGGAATTGGTCGTAGTACCCCGGTCGGTGCCTTCTACCACGATATTAACGCCCTGCAGCGGTTCCTGGTTTCCTTCCACTCCCACCGTAGTAACCGTTCCTGTTACCGTGCCTACCTGTGGCTTCGTCTGTCGCTGTACAGGGATAAAGATGGTGATGGTATCGCTGCCAACCGTTTCCTGGCGGTTCACATCCTGGATCTGGTAATTGAACTCGTCGATAATGAAAAAATCGTCGGTTCGCTGTATCTCGGCGGCCAGCTTCTGGGGATCCACATCATAAACCAGCATCTGCTTGGTTTTGGTGTTGTCCGGCTCGTAGGGATCATCACGGAAAATCGTGCTTCCAAAGTTGGGCTGGCTGGTAAGACTGGCTTTATAAATATCGGGATCATACAGGTCGTTGATGAGCTGAATCTCTACGCTTTTATAGCTGGAAATTTCGAGTGCATCATCTGTCATGGCGATGGCCGTCACAGGCGGCGCGAAGGGGTCGAGCGTAACCACTTCGGAGTAGATGTCCTCGCACGGATCGCAGCAGGTGAAAGGCAGGGTGAAGTCGGCGACCACGCGGCCTTCCATCTCCGAAACGACCTCAAGGTATTCATCCATATTAAAATCCATATTCTCAAAGTCGATATTGAACCCACCGAATGAGGCAAATCGCTCCGCGAACTCGTTACCATCTTCATCCCGCAGTTCATCAAACTGGTGGGGGAGCTGGTAAACCAGCAGGAAGGTCTGTCCCGGCGCCACGCCCGCTTTGTGCTCCACGCCCGGGTGATTGCCCCGGAAACGCGAAAGCTGCATCGCCTCCACCAGGGCCTCTTGTCGTTCCTGCAGGGTATCGTTGAGGACCCGGATGGTGATGTAGGGATAGATCGCCAGGAAGTTGACGATCCGGTGGATAATCCAGGCAAAGTAGAGATAGATCGTCATCATCACCCGGTACTGCGCGTTGGTGGCCATACTGGCCATCCATTTCATAATCTTGACGATAACCCGCAACACACATTTGTAATGATTGAGCCAGGTTGACATCTCAAAATCAGCGAAGTCCAGGGGCATCGCATCGATAAGCTGGTGGATACAGGTATTAAACGAGGCGAATAGCTCTCGGATTGACGTATCGGTATTGCTTTCAAAAGAGGCCGAAAGCGACACATTTTCCCGGCTGCTGGCTCGTTCAAAATTGTTCAACGTGGTGTACAGCCGGTTGGCGGATTCAGTAAATCGCGTGGGATCTGCCCCCATAAATACGTTCGTAAAGTCGGTAGTATTGACGTTGAAGGCGCTCCGCCTGGAAAAGCTTGCCCCGCTGGTCCTGAAGCCGGCTTCCTCTGCAGACATAAACATCGCCCGGTTGAGAACCGCCCGTTCCGTGGTTTTGCTGGCCTGTACAATGTTCTTGAGGAACAGCAGAATCTTGTTGCGCCAGATTGAATACTGTGGCTGCAGGTCTTCAATAAGGCAGGCGGGCATGGGATTTTCCTCCATCAAATCCCCGAAGTATACTTTCTTGATATCAAACGATAGGTTGTGCTCCGACTTCAGAATGTGGAGGCGTGCTTCCACCTGTCTCACCTGCTTGCTGATGTGCCCCTCAATACGCAGGAAGTTGTAGGAGTCCAGGTCGTAAAACAGTGGCGTTTTTATGGGATGAAAATCGTCGGTAGCAGTTTCATGATTGTCGTATGAAATCTGCTGGGGGTATTCGCTGCTTCGGCACTGGCGCTGCAGGTCAAAGTTCCAGTTCTCCTCCAGCGTGCCCAGCCCCTCGATGCTGCTTTCTCGTTTGGAATCATAATAATATGGGATAGCCCGCTCAGAAAGGGTGCTCTTTTTCTCGCAGCTGGGTGTTATTTTAATTTCCCGCTCCGAGGTGTCTTTCAATCGCCCCAGGTCAAAACTTTCCCACAGCAACACTAATCGTTTGTGCAGCATCTGTACTTTTTCAGCCATGTAGCGCTGATCACTGAAGGCCGGGGAGGCCACAAATTCATTGCGGTATTCGACCTCGGCACAGAGCCCGCCGGCTTGTTCGCAGGCCAGGCCCAGCAGCAGGTGTTTGGGGAAGCGAGTCATATCAGGGCAGCAGGCCCCGCTCAGCTCCATGGCCGTCATGCGGAATTCTTCGTAGGCCAGGATCAGATCCTTGACAAAATCGTAGAAATATTGAACGCCATAAATCGACTCCGAAAATGAGCTGTAGGCATCACGGTACTCTTCCAGCTGCTCCCTGGTATTTGTGATCGCCTCCATTTCAAATGGATTCTGTTCGTTATAGAGATCCTCCAGCACCGGTGAATACACGGAATATGATTTGATCATCGCATCATACAGCGGATCCCACACCTCGTCAACCGCCTTCAGGTATTCGCTTGCCATGCCGATATAAAAAAGGGTGGCTGGAGTTGCGGGCTTAAGCAGTGGGCGACGAACTTGAAGAACGGGCAGTTCATATTTATCGGGATATGCCTCATCCAGCATGCCGCCGTTTAGACGTTCTTTCACCTTGTTGTTGTACTCCTCTTCGGTGATCACGAGTTTCCGAAGCGTCAGGATTCGGTCGATACCCAGCTCGTCACAGCTTTTGCCCAAGCACGATTTCAGGTCCTTGTCATAGCATTCCAGGAACAGTAGCACAATTTTGTCAGACAGAAATTCCGCGTTTAGATCAGTGACGTCTTCCTCCTCTTCAGGATCTATATCCGCTTCGGCCGTCAGCAGCTCGTGTAGCTCCACATCCTGAAGCTGAGTCAGCGGATCTTCAAACGGCGGGTAACTGACGGTGTTGGGCTTCGAATAGGTGCGATATTGTGTAGTCACGCATTCGCCGATGGTAATCAGGTACCCTTCGGAGGTGACGCCCACGCCTTTTGTAATCGTCAGCTCATCCTGGTCGTCGTTGCAGATGATATCCATGCCGCACACCACGCCGATACCGATCAGGCTGACGCGGGTCAGGCGTGTTTGCTGGTCCAGGTAGTTATGCATCTGGTTCAGCTGGGAGCTGGTAAGAACCTGGTTATCTTCAAATACGGGATAGTTCTTGATTAAGGTACTCATGGCATCAGTGATTAAAAGGTTCCTAAAATAGTATTGTTCAGTATGATGGCGCCTTCCAGTGAGTCATCATCTTCACAATTGTGCAGTGTGCCCGTGGGATACACGTTGCGCATGCGGGTGAGTATGTCAATCAGCTCATCCAGTGCTTCGGATACGGAATCCGGGCTGGCCTCCCGCGTGTTGGTGGCGATCAGCCATTGTTTGTATTTTTCCTCAAACTCGGCCATATGTTCGCAGTTTATCCAGCAGACGTTCAGAAATACGTGTGCGGGCGCTTCCATGCGGAGCCTTTTTTCGGCAAACTTCCGGAAATCCATATCGATAAATCGCCCGGGCCAATAGGGCACCACAACGGTGGCGATGTGGGAATAGGGATCGGTGATCTTGCAGGATTCGCACTCTTCCTGGTCCAGGTGGATTGGCAACAGGCGATCCTGGACAAGCTGCTCCACCTTGTAAATAGTGATAATAACCTCATCACTTTCCTCATCCTCAGACTCCTCGGCAGTAGCCACCAAATAGTTACCATCATGGGCTGCATCCTGGGATCCCTGTATTTCAATATGAAAATCTGATTCCAGGGCAGCTGCATCCAGATCAGAAACAGTAATCGTATGATCGGCGGCCGTAACGCTGTCGATCGTGACTTTTTTGCGGAATGAGAGCATGCCGGCCCCGAACGGATCATCCGGCAGATCAAAAAGGATGACATCTTCGCCTTCAGCAGTTTCCACTTCAATCACGGTGTTGCCATCCTGCAGGCTGACCGATTTTTTCAAAAACTCTCCGTCGTTAAAGCTGCCGCCGCCAACGATGATCTGGTCGCCCTCAATCTCCGCCTGGATGTCACCCGCCACAGTAAAGGTGTTGGCTTCGGCATCCGCTTCTTGGATGGGTACCGTTTTCCAGAAAAAGAGGTCGCCCAGCGGAGTTGCACCCTCGTCCAGCACGGGTTCCTCAATATCCACAAACAACATCTCATCCGTCCGCGGGCGTAGCAGGATATGCTCCACCACGTGGAAGCCTTCACAGGAAAAGAATTTTTCAGTTACGAAGTTGATGGTATCGGTAATCGCCTGCTCATCCTTGCCGCCTTTTATGTAAAAAGCGCTGCCACCGATATCCACATCGGTAATTTCATAAGCTTTCCGCAACGCACCGACGGTTTCATCCTGCGTAAAGAGTTCATTCACTTTCAGGTAAATTTTATCGGTGGAGTGACGAATGGACTGAACCGTATAAAAGCCATCGTTACTTTCGGTGCCGGTCAGGTGGATGGCATCGCCCTCATAGATTTCCGGGTCGATTTCAGTGAGGATGATATTCCGGGTGCTTTTTTCAATAAAGGACACATCATAGCTGTCGCCAAACATCAGGTGCCCGTCAAAAATGGCGGTGGGTGGAGCCGGATCGACCTCAACCTCTACATTCGGACCTAAATCTACGGCCGTGGCATTGATGATGTCGTACTCACCGTCATTCCCGGAGGAACCCGAAACCAGCAGTTTGGCCGGGATTAGTGCATTCATGGCATCGGCCAGCGCCGTATTGAAATCGCTCTCCACGCTCTGGGCGATATCTTCACCACGGTTGTTGTGAATTTTAAATAGGTAAGGCGAGGTAAAGGGCGCCTCATCCGGGTCAAAGTAATAGGTTCGACGGTGGGCAGCATGATTCACCAAATCCCAAAGCACGTCATGGAGAGCCTCTTCGGCCTTCTGCTGTACCTCTTCTTCGGGATCATCAGTTTCGGTTTCTCGCGTGACGGACCCGGTCAGCAGCTCCTGCTCTGCTGTAAATTCAAACGCCTTTTCGTACAGCGTATAGCTGATGGTGAATGTCGGCGGTTCCTCGGGCAGGGGCAACATGTCTACCGTAATTTCGTAGTCGATGTAGTTGGTCAACGGGCAAGCCAGGTTTTTGCGGTTGGCCTCGGGATTTTCATACAGCTCGTCGGTAAATAGCTCAACGAGCTGGTCGATCACCGGATTGGGATCATCGGTTGGATCGCCGCTCGTCTCGTCATAATCCTGCCGCTCTGAGATAGCCAGCACTTCATCGTTGCAGGTCAAAACAAAATGCGAGCCGCCGCCATCCGTTGGACGAATCTCGAAATTATGCCGGAAGACGCCCACCACGATGATATGCTCCATCCGGGCCCGTGCTTCGCCCTCAGTAGCAAAATCCTGGTCAACGACCATCAGGGTGTTCGAGGTGCCATCGGTAATGCTTACCTGGAATACCCCGGGTGACGGATTATCGATAACCAGCTGCTCGCGGAACACGAGGTCTTCCGGTTCTTTGGGCGCCATCCCCAGTAGCAGTTCGCCGCGCTTGTCGAGACCCGCTACGTTATCGACGTGCCAGATTTTACAGGTGTCGCGGTAGTCAATGGCCATGCCGCGGCCACTGCTGAGTACCGGGTATTGGCCCAGGAATTTCAGCTTGTCGTCAATCAGCTCGCGCGGTGCTTTGGAGCCGGAAATTCTGGTGGCCAGCATGGCGTAGTCAGCAAACGATTCAGCAAAGCGGCCCAGCATGTGATCAAGAAACTTGTTCCGGCGCTTTTCAAAAAGCCGGGTGTCTTCAGTCATGAGCTGCAGCGTTTCTGAGTGATCGGTTGTATCGCGATATAGATAGTCATCGTCCGGGAGTACGCCCACCAGTGACTGCGTGTAATAGGTCTTGTCGATCAGCGTTGTTCCGACCTCGTCCTCCATTGTGAATAAGTACTTCACATTGGCGACTTGCGACAGGTAGTTGGCCAGGTACTGGTCGAACAGCAGCAGGTAGCCCTTCAGCTGCGCGACCTGTATTTTGCGCTGCTCCTGCTCGTCCAGTGTCAGTTCATCCATACCGGGGATGCCCTCCGAACCGACGCCATAGGCCAGGGGAAAATCCTCCCTGATACTTGTGTAATCTGCGGGATTGCGATAGCGCCCGGTCGGTACCGGCATATCCATCTTCGGGTAACGGATTTTCTGTTCCCGCTCGGCATCTCTCAGCTCCTTCATCAGCGTGTCAACTTCGGCATCGTTGGCCAGGAACGGCAGCTGTTCTTTGTAATAAGTCATCTTGGAGCCCTCCACATCCAGCCGCGGCACGTAGTTGTGATCGAAGGCCAGCTCGAGGCACCAGCGCACGCTTTTGGATTTGATGCCAAACTCGTTGTTCTGCGGCACATTGGCGATCTGGATATCCTTGACCGCAATAACGCCCTCCACGTCCATTATAATCTGGATCAGGTCCGACACGCGAATCACCTTCTTGCGGTCGGCCGCGGCCAGCTCTTCGTCATCGATGAAGCCGTGCTCCAGCAGTGGACCTTCAAAAATATGGTCGATCGTAAAGCACTCGTCCTCATCGAACCGGCCTTTGATCAGGTAGGCCTCCTCCTGCAGCTCCTCCTCAGGGAGTTCCTCCATGACCTCCAGGTCGAACTGGTTGACCTCATCGGGATTTTCATCCACGCAGTGCACGGTAAGCTCAATGGGACTCGTTCCCAGCCCAAACACCGTGATGGTATCATCCTTGACTGGGGGCGCCTCGTCCGCTGCTTCGATGGTGATTATCTTCTTGGCAGAATTGATATCTACGATGGAATATTGCGTATCAGCGTGACACTTGTTGCGCATCTCCTCCAACGTATAAAAATAGACCGTGGGCGAAAGGAATAGTTCGATGAGATGAAAAATGTGAGCCTCCACCTGCTCCACATCCGCCGATGCTTCGATCTCGATATCTGCACAAACGATGATCTCCTCCACACGCACCGCACGGAAGCGGAAGAAGTCCTCACAAAGATTCCGGTTGGCGTGCAGCCGCGCTTTAGCAGCCTCCACGATCTCGAAAATCTTGTTTACTTTTGCTATGTACAGCGCCAGCAGGCCATCTTCATCCCCATACAAAAAATCATTGAGCTGGTCGATGATATCTGTGATCCCGGCAATGGGGCTTGTGGTGGCGCCCTCGGTTTTATTGCCCTTGAGGATCACCTCGTTTAGGTTGGTAATCTCCGGCGTCAGGGTGTAATTGCCGGGCAAATTGTCGATGCTAACCTGGATCGACTGAATATGGCTGCGCACGCTGACGGGATTCGCCCAGTCGATATCCTGCGCGTCCCACGCTGGAAACTGGATTTTAAAATTGAACAAGATTCCCTCGAGCTCTTCCTCCAGGTCATGCTCGTAGAGCGTAAAATCTTCTTCAATCGTATTTTCGTTGAGGTCCCCAAACCGATCGCACTCATCAAATTCCAGCAGCACATCGTAAAGGGTCTTCACGTAGTAGCTTTCCTGCTCCGTTTTGCCCGGTACGGGATCCAGCGAGAGCAGGCTGTCTTTGCGATTGACAAAGATCTCCTGCTCGGCCTCATCTGATTTTTCCAGCCATGCATTCTTGATGCCGGCATACTTGCATTCCTCATCTTCCTCATCCACCACCTCCACATCAATAAGCAGCTTTCGGTAATCCTCGAGCGTAAGCGGGCGGTTGGGCAGGATCTGGGCGGCGGTGTAAAAGTTGCGCGGATCAGGATCGCTGTGGAACTCCTTGGCCAGCAGGTCTTTGATGTCAAAACTGGTGCGGTAGCCCAGGTCGGTCAGCGCATAGCTGAGCACCTCCAAAATGGTAATGCCCGGATCATGGGTGTTGTAGTCGGTCCACAGCTGACCGGCCAGCTCCTGGATGTGCTGGATGGCGAGCTCCCGCAGCGTGTCGTACTGCATGCTCTTTAGTTCGGGCGGCTGCTTCGATATGGTCAGTGAGCTGTTTTCCATGTTCTTGATTAATCTGTTTGCCGGACTATTCTCCGGGCAGTGATGTTATCTCTTCCTGGCAGCCGCAATCGTCGGCCGAAGCCCATTCGTCAGTACTCTTAATTTCGTTGTCCTCGCAGTCGCATTCTTCGCTGCCAAATGCGATCGCTGTAATGTCGTGGTTCTCTACGGATCCGAGGATCGAGACAGCCGTGGTAGCCTCGGCCTCGTCCACATCCTCATTGGGATCGATATCGCTGCTGCCTTCCACTTTGTGATACATCTTGAAGCAGGTGACGTAATCCACATAAGAGCGTTCCTCCACAAAATTCAGGATCATAGACTTGTGGATGCGCCCGCCAAAGGAGATATCCGCGCCGCAATCCGATGACCAGGGCGCCAGGAATTCCTTGATATCCTCATTCAATTTTTGCAGGTAGAAACCGGTGTCTGCAAAGCGGAACTGCACATTAAACTCCACTTGGATCTCTTCATAAATCGGATTCTTGACGTGCAGCTCCACACTTTCTGAGATGATGGTCTGCAGGTACTCATCGATCTGCGTGAGGGTGTCCAGGCTGGTCATGGGGCGGAGCTTGTCCACCGCGTTTTGATTCTGCACGTTGGATACCACGATGCAGGTGACGTGCCCGGGTGCAATTTCGGAGTAGTCGGACAGGTTGCCCTCAAAACGGGTGTGATTGATGCATTTCACTTTATACACGGAGGGAAACTGCTGCAGGACCAGGTGCTCATAATCCCAGATGGCGATGGCGCGCTGTTTGTGGCGCAGCCGTTCGCTGGTGCGCGTGTAAAAGGCAGATTGCTGCTCTTCCATCTTCCCGCCAAATGAAGCGTAAGGCTGTATCACGCTGTCGATGGCCGAGTTACTCCGCTGCAGCTTGCTGATGGTCTCCGCCTCCAGCGGATTTTCCAGGTGATCGGGATCGTTGCCCTGGTCCTCAAACTCAGCGAGCACGGCCTGCGCCTGCACATCAATCAGCCGGCAGATGGCATCCGCGTTATTTGGCACCGAGGCCTTGAGCCAATGCTGCCCCGACGGCAGACGCGTGTTGTTGCTAGTCGCATCTTTCGGGATAGCAAACTGGATGATCCCGGAGGTGAGCAACCCGTTGGTGGTGTTGATCAAAATCTCTTTATCCTTGTCGAACGGCTTCCATTCATTGTTGGACAGGTAGCTCCACTCTATACCGGGATGCGTTTTTACGGGATTGGCGCTGCCCTCCAGCACCTGGAACAGCACCGAAAGACTCTGCGGCGGCGTCATATTGCTGATACCGATATACAGGTTGCCCTCGTCGATACGATATGTTTCCGCATTGTTAAATCGCGGCAGTAGGTAGGTGTTGGATTGCGTCGTATCGATCTGCCAGGCGCCAAACGGCTCGATATGGAAAAACTGCTCGACGTTGCTTTCTTCGCCCGAGAGGGGAAAACTCACCTCAGATTCGTAGTCTACAGACAGGTTCTGGATCGTGGGTGTGTAGGGCTGATTGGGCAGGCTTCCCGTCCCTCCGTCGGCCAGGTCAATCGCTTTTTCTGCATAGGAATTGGGAAACGCTTTGTGCCCGAAATCCTGGTTTTGTAAGGTAATACGCAGGAATCCCTTTTTAGTATCGACATTGAAATCGGTAAATGGCTGTAACTTAGTTTGCCGTGGTATGGCATTCAGTTCCGGGTCGGACGAGGTTCCCACAATAATTTTACTGGGATCGGCGTCAGGAGCCGGGAGTGTGGCAAAAGTATATATGGAGTTCCCGTCGGGGTCTGTTAACAGGCGGGCATCATCTTTCAGTGTCTCCCATTTCTTTTCGTGAAGAAGGCTGATGTCGATTCTGAACTCATCATTGCTTCTGTATACAAACCCTGTATGATCATTATATCCCAAATAATGAGAATAAAACCCGTAGGTACCTTGTGGCAATTCATTCCATTTGAAATGAATATCGAGTGATGTCAGCTTTTTCTGGAAAACTTCCCAGCTGCCGACGTAAAAATTGCTGCCCAGGTAGGGTTGATTCCCAAACGGCAGAAATGGTTTGCTGGCATCGAGCACGGCTTGGTCGTTTTGCAGCACCAGGTTTTTGACGCCGTCCACGTCAACGGAGATCGTCACGCTGCCGGCCAGTCGTTCTTTAAAATATTGATAGGTAAAGGGATCGTTTTCCGCCTCGGTATTAAGCAATACCTTGATGATCGGCCAGTTGGTGGAATAGGGTTCTCCCAGTACTTCTTGGTTGTAGCGTACGACGGATGGATCTTCAGCTCCCAGCTTGCACACAAATTTCAGGTATGGATCGCCACCATCGGTCCCACTCTCGGCATCATCGGGATCTGCGGGAATCCACTCCTCTTCTCCGCTGAACAGGAACTTGAAATCATCCGCACTTAGTGTATCAGTAATCTCCTGGTCCAGGTCAAAATTCAGTGTGATGGTCCGGTCACCCTCCGCCAGGAACAGGATGGGCGAGGCGATGGCAAATCCTATTTCGGCCTGCTCGCGGTCGGGAACCGGCGGGGAGGTGTCTTTCGAGAACTGTGGTTCTCCAAAGGTGCGCCAGCTCATGTTCTCCGTTTCTATGTCAGCTCCGAGTCCATCGGCTGAGTTGGCCGTAGGGGACTTGAAAATACGATGATCGACCAGTGGATCATAATCCAATTCTGTGCTGAAACGGTCATTAACATCTATAAAAACCGATTTAAGTGAAGTGATCTCCGCTTTGCCAACCACCAGGTCCCGTTTCAGCTTGTAAATGCGCTCCACGCCCAGCGCATCCTTGCCGGCCTTCAGAGCGGTGCCTGCTTTCACCAGGTGCTGATCCACATGCTTGGCCAGCTTGAATATGATGGCCACCTGGTCGGGCACGGCGGGTTTTTCCTTGAGCTGCAGGACGTCGCGATAGTAAAACTCGAGGTGCCGGCGGGTTAGCGTATTAAGGTCATCCTGTGCTGTCTGGAACATGTACAGGAATCCGAGAAAAAGGGCGATATGGGGATCGGTCTCCCCGGTCTCCTTAAGCTGGGCGATGAAATCTTCCAACGAAAATGACGACCAGTCTTCATCGGTAAGCTTGAAAAAGACATCCCACTGCCCGTCATCTGATGTGCTGCTGGACTCAAAATAATTGACCTCACCGGTAAATTTTCGGGCGAAGTTGACCAGGTCCTTCATACTGCGCTCATCCACCGGCACATAGGAGGGGAGCAGCGTCTTCAGCAGTCGCTGACGTTGGCTGGTGCCATCGCGCACCAATGGATTTTTTGACAGACAGTGTTCACTCATTGTTCAATATCGGTTCCTTCATTCAGGTAAAACGGGAAGACCAGGTTAGCCCGGGTGTTGGTGGCAATGATGGTATATTCGATGGTGACTTCGATAAATCCGGTCAACGACTCCTGCACGGCTTCTACATTTTCTACAAAAACACGGGGTTCATGCAGCAGGATCGCCTTTTTGATCTCCTCGCCTACCAGCGTAGCGGTGGAAACATCCAGCGGCTCAAACATCAGGTCGTGGACAGTTGTGCCGTAGTCGGGACGCATCACGCGTTCGCCCCTGGTCGTGGAGAGCAGAATCGTCAGGCTCTCTTTGATATCACGCTCGTATTGGCTGAGATTCGCCGATCCGTTTTTAAACTGCACGGGGAATTTCCAGCCCCGCCCCAGAAATGCTTTGCCCTGTTCTTGCTGCTTTGCCATCGTATTTATCCTATAATTACGGTTGGTTCTCCCAATACAGAAGCCGCCCCACAGCCACACACATCCCCGACCCGGATGGCCGGCTTCCCTTCGATAAGTACCGTGGCACTACCCATAGAAAATGGCGAAGGGGGGTGCGGTCCAGCCGGTGACGGTGGAATGGGACACACATGCATGTCCCCGGCCACGGCTGCCGGCATCCCGCCGATCAGCACCGTGGGGGCGCCTGGTCCTACTATGGTACCGCCGTGATTTGTGACATCTCCTAGTTTTGCAGCTGGTGGCATAATGAGGTTGTTTTGATTTACAAGGTAGTGGATTGTTCTTGCTCTATGTTTATGATCTCTTTAAATCTCTTCTATTGTCCCCCTTTGAGAGACTGTGAGAAAATTGGATGTCAAATTTTTCTCGTACTTATTTTTTTAACCGCAAAGACCGCGACGTGAGCGCGAAGGTCGCAAAGGAGCTTTTTTCGCGCCTTTGCTGATCCTCTGCGCCCCCTGCGGTTGATTTTCTTGAACTGTTTTAATTTGCACTTGAATATTTTCACAGCCTCTTGAAGGGGATGCAGGGGGATGACCCGCCACAAAAGGCATATTCGATTACTTCACTAATTTTACCGGAATATCTTGCTAAGCCATGTTGTTTAGTTAATTTGAACAATAGATCCTTTGATCACAGCCGATGCACTGCTCGAGAGTTCGGCTCCAGAGGCACCTTCGGCCTTAAACTGCATGTTGGCCTTTTGGTTTATGTTGTTTCCTTCGATGGTAATATCGCCGCTGGCCTTAATCGTGATATCGCCAACACTCTCCAGGGAGATCGCCGAGGAGTCCATCACTACTTCATTTCCATTTTCATCGGTGAGGGAGATACTTCCTTCATCGTCGCTGATGACTACTTTGTTACCGTTTGGTGTTTCGATGGTAACGCTCTTCTTGTCATCATCAAACAGCAGTTTTAGCTCATCACGTGTGATGATGCCTTTTTCATTGTTCTCTTCCGTGGCAGTGATCGGCGCAGGCTTGGCACTGCTGTTCATCATACCGAGGACTACCGCGTCACGAGGATCGTCATTGATGAAGCCCACGATAACTTCATCTTCTACCTCGGGACGAAAAAAGGTGCCTCTGCTGTCCCCGGCATCAAGTGTGGCCACGCGGGCCCAGATACCGCTATCTTCCGGATCAATGATCGGCACGCGCACCTGCACGCGGTCTTCGCCGTCAGGGTCGTCGTGGATGGCGGTCACCACGCCCACCTGCAATCCGTGAATACCCGGCAACAAGCCGGATGAAGGCTTTTCCATAACGTTATTATACAGCTCAATCAGCCACTCCGGGGAGAGCCCGATCTGGATGTCGGTATACCAGCTGGAATCCAGCCCGTAGTAATGCCCCACCGCCGATACAAACGCCACGCCGTTAAATCGCTCGCCCAGCCCGCCGAGCTCGACGACGTCACCCGGCTTAATTTTGGAAAGTCCAAGGATGCGGATACGACCACGAATTTTGGCCAGCCGGCTGCGCAGGAACCGGGCGTCCACCCAGCTCTGCATCTCCTCACCTTCCACCTTGCCACTATGTTGGTAGGGCAGCTGGTCCAAGCCGATGACAGAGGCGAGGTCGCTGGCATTCACATTACCCTGTTCCGGCAGGCCTGGATCGGTGGCTTCCGACTCAATCACCGACTGCTGGGCAAAATCCCATGACTTGCTGGTAATGCCGCCAAACTGATCGCGGGCATCCATTTCAGCATCAAACTCGTTGATGTTCTGACCGTAGACCAGCTCTGCTACCGGCTCGCCGGCCAGTGATGGGGCCTTGACTGAAATCGTCCCGTCATCCACAAACACCAGCTTGCCGTTGGCCTCTGCACGGGTCACCATAAAATCCCAGTCAGTGCAGTGATACTGCACCATCTCGGCGTGGGTTACACTCGTCGTTTCCACATCCGCCGAAAGACCATATTCACCGATAATTTCCTGGATAATGTCGCTGTCGGTCAGTTCCTTGAAATACTTGTTCTTGCGGCCCACCGTCATTTTTATAGCCGGATCCTTAAGCTCTACAGTAAGCTGGGATGATGCCTTGTACTGGCTTTTAATCCCGTGTTTAATCACAATGCCCGAAAAAACGGTTTCCTGCTCATCGCGGTAGCCCATCTGGATTTCGATCTCGGCGCCGGGTACGAACTCTTCACGGTTGCTGGTCGGAAAATCTTCGTTGGGGATATCTCCATCTTTGAGCACCAGCTGAGCGGTGGGAATTTTATTGACCGACTTGCTGATGGAAATGGAGTGCACCACAAAATCATAGGACAACTCTGTCCCGTTTGAGAGTATCGTGAAACGGGGATTGTCGATGACACCGGTATTTAGCAATCGGTTTAGCATCAGTCGCTCTGTTTGTCAATGGGCGGCAGGATGAGCTCCGTGCCCGGGGTTACATTTCGGATGTTGGTGATGCCGTTCAACTCGGCAATCTGAAGGTAGTATTTGGTATCGCCGTAGACTTTTTCGGAGATCAGCGGCAGCGTTTCTCCGGCTTTCACTACTCGCACGTGGGTTAGGTCAGAGGAGAACAGCTTGTCAAGCGCAGCCTGCAGTACGCGGGGGCGGTCGCCCTTGAACGTAGCATTGATCTTGGCGCGCAGTGGTCGCCCGGTGGAGTTGAACATCATATACTCGATGTCGGCACTGACCATCCGGCAGTCAAAAATGAAGGTGCCCCACACCAGCGTCAATTTCGGCGGCTGGTGCTCCTGTGGATCGCGTTCGTGGGTAAGCTGCAGGAACAGTTCTATCTGGGCATCTACGCCACCCAGCTGCTTGGCCACTTCTCCCTGGATGGAGTTGACCGACCCGCCGGTGGCATCAAACAAAAATTCAAAAGATACCTCTTTCCCTTCAATACGATCAAAGGCAAGCTCCTCGGCGCTGTCGCCGGGCTGGGTTTGGGACTGGTAAATGGTTTGAATGCTGGTGGAATATCGCTCCGGGTTGTACATTACCGGGAAGGGGCGCGGTAGACCCTTGGGATTGCCATCACTGTCGGTGGCAAAGGAAAGAATCATCATTTTTGCAAGCTTTCCATCCATAGCGTCAGTTACCGTTCATTTTTTTGTTTGATCATCTTCTGCAGCTCTTCAACTCTTTGGGTCAACTTGTTGATCTGGCTCTTTTCTTTATCGTCTCCGCTCAAATAGGTGCGGCCTTTTGACGAAGATTTTTCGGTATCGATGGTAGCTCGAATAACGAGCTCTTTTATCTCAATTGGCATTGGTGCTCCCTCTTTTTAATCCATGCGCTGGAAGTATTGAAATGACAGTTCAATGGTCTCAATCACGATTTCATTTTGCTGGGCATTAAAATTCCCGATCGACCATTTGACCGGGTAGGCTTGCACAAAGCTCCAGCTCTCCAGGGGTTCATGCTCGCTGTTGAGGAGTGTCACAAGTACATCCCGGGGATCAAATTTAAAGGCTTCCACGGCATCCCGGAACCAGCCGATCAGCTCTGACCCGACGAGCATCCCGCGCTTGAGTGTCAGTTTTTCGTAGGTGACGCGGTCCGGCAGGCGATGTACGAACCTGTTTTCGCCGCCCTCATTGTAGGTAAACTCCCCCACCGTTGCGTTTATACCGGAGACCTCCTGGAAGTTTATATCATCGGCAAAGCCGTCAATATCGACCCTGAAATGAAATCCGACCGGTGGATAGTAGTTGGCCATGGCGACTACGTGAATTCAATGGTTAACCCTTCATGGCACAGTTCGATGGTCTCGACGGCCACTTCGTTGCCGGTTGAATTCAGGGAGGGGCCTTCCACCTTGCACGGCCAAGCCTCCTTCACCTTCCAGACGGTTACTGGTTCATGCTCCTCGTTCAGCAGGCTGATGGTGAGATCCCGCCGCTCGATGTTATTCATCTGAACGGTATTGAGCCACTGGAAAAACTCATTGTCGCCCCGGTAGATGCCGCGCTTGAGCGTAATATTGCTGTACTGGGGAATGCCCGGCATTTTAGTGACCTGATACTCCTTGGCGTTGCCCTCGCGATAATCGATGCTTTGCAACTCGACGGTAAGCCCCGACACCTCGGTAAACCCGATGCGGGTGCCGCCCCATTCTACGGTAAAGTGAAATACGGATACTGGATAGTTCTCAGCCATGGTCTTGTCTGTTTGTTAAATGAAATGGTTAGGATTCCTGAAGCTTGTGCATGAAGCGGATGATGATAAATTCGGCGGGTCGTACGGCGGCCATTCCGATCTCCACGATCATACGTCCCTCTAAAATATCCTGGGCGGTCATCGTCTCGCCCAGCCCCACTTTTACAAAAAAGGCCTGCTCGGCGGTGGCACCTGCCAAGGCACCTTCGCGCCAGAGTCCCGAGAGGAAATTCTCGATCATAGCCCGCACACGTACCCAGGTGTTGGCATCGTTGGGCTCAAACACCACAAACTCAGTGGCTTTTTTAACCGATTCCTCAACATAAATAAAGAGGCGTCGTACCGGCACGTAGCGCCATTCGTTGTCGTTACCGGCCAGCGTGCGGGCACCCCACACCAGTGTGCCCTTGCCGGTAAACGTGCGGATGGCATTAATCGACTTGCCGGAGGTAGCATCTACGTTCAGAGTTCGCTGGTCCTCATTGGTAATTTTTTCGATCGGCTTAACCACGGAGTTTACGCTGACATTGGCCGGTGCCTTCCAGACACCACGGTTGCGGTCTACACGGGCATAAATACCGGCTACGGCCCCCGAGGGAGGCAGCGTGATGTAATTCTTGTTGATCTCGGCTTCCAGCGAGCGATAGATGCTGGGCTGACTGCTTTCAATCGAGGCCAGGTCTGGACCCGCGGTAAGATCGAGCGCACCAGTTGGCGGCGTGCCCGTAATATTATGTGTGATGGTGGAATTGGCAGCATCGAATACATAGGTCAAAGAGGTCTCCAAAAACGGATGATAGACAGCCCCATATTTTAAATATGAGGTACCCACTTCACCCCGGAAATTCTCAATTGGGCTGGAAGAATCGTCATCGTACATATCGGAGATAGTAAACCGGTCTTGCAGCTTGTTGCACTGGGCCAGAGCTTCTTTGACGACATTTCCATATGCGGTTAATGTGCCCAGATTTACAGCATCGGGAAACACGATCAGGGTGGGCTCATCCACCTTTTCCAGGGCCTTAACACCTCCCAAAATACCGGCCTGTGGCACTGTAGTACCTTCACTCACAGTACCGGCCGTGTCCTGATCCCCAACCGAAACGATATAACACGGACCGCCCCCGTTATTAAAATAGAACTGGAGGCTGTAGTACATGATAAACGGTGACGGGGAGGTCGGTGATGCGCTGAACGTCCGGGAAACGAGCACGGAATTGGTATCATACTCGTCGTCGATGGTTAGGTCAAACTGCTCGAGCACCGGGCCGCCAAATTTCTCTACATAATCCAACAGGGAACTGATCCTAGTTGGGATATTAAAAAGTGCAGTTTCATCGCCATCCTTTTCAGCTTTTTCGGTATAGCCGATAAACGCGGGAATGGCGGTCTCCACACCGGCAATGGAAGCCGGGAGGGTCGAAATCTCTTCAATAAATACGCCGGGTGTTTTGTAATCCATGTCAGTTGGGTTTTAGGCTTCTTGGAGCTTGTGTTGAAATCGGAGAATGATGAACTCGGCAGGTCGGACGGCCGCAATGCCCACATCGATGATCAGGCGGCCCTCCAGGATGTCGATAGCACTCATGGTCTGCCCAAGGCCCACTTTTACGAAGAAGGCCTGCTCGGGAGTAGGACCAGCCAGGGCTCCATCTCGCCAGAGACCTGTCAGGAAGTTTTCGATCATCGCTTTCATTTTGGACCAGGTGTTGGCGTCGTTCGGCTCAAACACCACGGGCTCTGATGCTTTTTCGATCGATTCCTCAATAAAAATGAACAGTCGGCGAACCGGCACGTAGCGCCATTCGTTGTCATTTCCGGCCAGTGTTCGGGCGCCCCAAACAATGGTCCCCTTCTGATAAAACTGCCGAATCACATTGATCGACTTGCCGGTGTCCGCATCCACGTTGAGCGGGGCCTGCTCTTCGGAAGTGACCAAAATATTGGGCTCATCCACCAGATTCAGGCTCACATTGGCCGGCGCTTTCCAGACCCCGCGGTTGCGGTCCACCCGGGCATATACGCCCGCCATGGCGCCGCTGGGATACAGGGTCAGGCGCTTCTTGTCAAACTCATCACTGATCAGATTGTACAGTTCTTTGTCGGCGGCTACGGTAGCCATGGCCGTGACCGTGGCCCCGTCATCAGCGTCATTACTTGCGTAATTCAACGTTACGGCCCCGCTTCCACCAGGTACGGCAGCAGTGATGAGTACAATATTGCTGTGGGGCAGATGACTGGCCTCAAAGTCAGTGCTCGCCAGCCCGTTGATGGCAGCCGCCAGGTTCTCGGCGCTGCCGGCTGCATCGCTTCCTACAGCGAAATCGGTATCGGCCGTCAGGGTATCGGTTCCAATTGTAAAATCATCACCGGAAATCTCATTATTGTTGGTGATAATAAACTGGCCCACAGTAAAGTCGCTGCCCTCTTTCATCAGGCTGAAGGGAAACAGGTGGTAGGGACCCGCACCAGCGCCTCCGCGGTTATCCGTGATAATAATAGAAGATTCGGTAAAGTATCGACGGATGGTGGTTTTCAGGGAGGGGTAGTAGGCGGCCCCGTACTTCAGGTCGTTCATGCCCACCTCACCCCGGAAACCGGTGGCATCAGCCAGCACATCGTCGTCGCTGGTCGTCTCTACTACATCCATAATGGCAAATCGATCCTGCAGCTTGGCGCATTGCCCCAGCAGGGCATCATTGATAGTTTGGCGATCATTGGCGTCGGTCAGCAGTGCAGCCTCGGGTACAACCAGGATGGTCGGCTCGTCTTCCTTTTCCAGCGCGTTGATGCCTTCCTCCAGGTCCGTTACGTCCAGATCGTTGTTTGCCGAAGGATCCTGAACATCGGCGTAGGTCTCATCCCCAACCGAAACGATATAGCAGCGTCCACCCCCGTTGGCAAAATACATGCGTACCTGGTAGTACATCATGTAAGGCGACAGGCTGCCGGGATCGGTAATGGTGAAGCTGGTGTCCTCCAGGGTGGTGCTGGGGCCCGTCAGTGTAATGCTAAAGGCTTCATCATAGGCCCGGCCAAAAATCTGCTCATACTCCAGCAGGGAACTGATCATAACCGGGGTGTTGGGATCCAATGTTTTTCTGTCACGAACACGTTTTTCGGTGTACCCCACAAACGCGGGTATGGCGGTGGCAACAGGGGCCACCGATGCGGGTAGCGTGGAAATTTCCTCAATATAGACGCCGGGTGTTTTGTAATCTGCCATTTGTACAGGAATTAATAGTTAAATGAATACATAGATTTCGCTTTCCAGGGCGCCACTCTGCTCTTTCACAACGCCGTTGTGGGCGGGATTAGGCATGTTGCTGACTAATATGGTGTCGCCGGGATTCTTTTTGAGCTGCACTGATGCTTTCGGGATCTCAAAAAACGGAATCGGGGTATCGGACCTGAAAATGACCGTTTCCATCCCGTTGATGCTGACGGTGGCGTGCGGTTCGTCGCCCTCCCGCGTAAAGGTTATCGGGCTGTAATGGGCCGAGGGCAGGCCGAGATCCTCAATGAACAGGTCTTCACTTGCCAAGGTGACGTGCTGGTTTTTGTTGACTACGAAATACTTCCAGATCGTCTCCTTCCGTGAAAACTGCAGTTCGTACTGTTCTGTATCCGCATACAGGTGCCCGGTGGTCGATTCGTAAATGATATCCACAATGCCGAGCACGTTCTGGGATGCCAACTCATCGCTTACATAAAATGTTTCCTCCTTATACTGCGTGGTATCATCGGTGATGTGCAGTATGGTGATGGTATACAAGCCCGTTGGCTTATTGCGGAGGTCGATCTGGCGACTGTAGCTGTCGTCGTCATTTTTGGCCACTTCCAGCTCAGAGGGCAGCGGCGTGCCATCCACCTCCGTCCCTGCGGATACAACGTTGCCATCCTCATCACTGACAATCAGCCGAACCTGGTTGGGCGAGCCGGAAACGGTAAAATGGTAGGTGAACAAGCTGTTTTGGGTCCCGTCAATTAGTACATGGCTTATGGATTCCGGGCTTTCAGCATTGATGGAGACGGCCCCGGGGTTATTGGTAAAGTATAGGATGTTTCCCGAGCGATATGATTCGGTGGGGGATTCATCAAGGTTGGTGATATTGAGGAATTCCGCTTTGTTTTCTACGGCCATAGTGAAGGTCAGCGTCAGTTCAGCGGACAGTTCCACAATGGGTGATATCTCATCGGCCTCAGCTTTGTAAAGTATGGTAAACCCGGTAGGGATGGTCTTAAACAGCATTTGGCCGCCGCGCAATATACGCCCGGTCTCGCGGGTAGGGGCGAGCTTCATCCCGCGGAGTTTCCCATCCTCAAAATAATCGTGAGAAACTCGCAGGTTAAATAGCCGATTGTAGTTTATGCTAACCATTATGTGCCATGACTGGTGATTCCAATTTTTTCGATCGGCAGGTTCTGATCCTTGAGGTCGCGTTCCTGGAAGCGGACCAAACGGATCCGATACAGCACCGACGGCAGATACTTGGTGCCCACTACCGTCCAGAAGTTGTAGAGCTGTTCAAACGAGTAAGAGTAGAGCTCTACAATCAGTTTTTTTAGCTGTGGATCAAAACCTGACAAGGCCGGGGAGTTATCGGGCGTAAATACAAACTTGGATTGGAAAAAAGAGATCACATACGACAGCTGCTTGAGTCCCTCCACGTAGTCATCGGAGGGGTCCTGCTGGCTGGTATCCTGGAAGTTGGCCGAGATCAGGATATAGAGATTCAGCTTGAGCTCGGGGTTCATCCTTTCGGCGATCCCATCTTCATTAATGAAGGTGGTTTTTTGATCTTTAAAGACGCGTTCTTCCTCAATATTGATCAGCGACAACCCGAGGGAGCCTTCTGGAATCACAACGCCATCCGACTCAGTGGCGACACTGGTCAAAAATACACGATTAACGTCCGGAGTGTCCGTTTTGAGTTTCAGGTATTCGTTTAATTCCTGTGTAATAAAAGATAATGCAGAGTGAATCATCCCGTGACACTCTCAGTATTTTTAGAGGTGAAACTTGATTTCTTTTTCTAAAGTGATGAACCGAATCTTTTGACAACTTTGAAAAATAACAGCTGACTAACACTACCGAACTTTACTACCTAATCTTTCTAATTTCTCCCGAATTTTTTGCTCCGGCATTTTCTTTAAATCTGTTGGCGAAGAATCCAAATGGTAGTTTGTAAATTTATTAAGTCCTTTTTCATCCGGTATGCCATGGGTTCTGGCTATGTCGAAATTAGACCTGTTGGTATTGCGGAGCTGATCGATAATACTTTTTAATCGTGTGTACTCGAGCACGGGTTGAGGGCGGACGGTATAGTGGCGTAAAAATCGACGTGAAAATTTCTTTGGGTTTTTATATCCCATTAAGTTTGCCCACTCTGTAACTCTCGCAACGTCCATAAGGTTTGCTTCCAACAGGTCAACAGCTCTTGTGATATTGACGGTTTCTCTACGCATACGTTTCTCCTTTACTTTATTTTTTGTTATAAAATAGGTGCCGAAAAGTCGCTGATTAGCGGTGAGGGAAATGGAATATCAGCTGTAATAGAGCGGGATATATTACACTCTCTACCCTGACCCGGGTATATATCACGTTCTCCTTGAATAAAAATAAATAAGCGCGGTTCTTCCCGCACTATGACGACTCTCCTCTCCATCCCATTTCTGCTTAGTTTTTTTATTCTCTTGTATTGCCAAGAGAAACCAGCCAATAAATTGTTACACTTTAATTGCTTTTCAACTATTTGATTTAATTAAACTTATAACTGGTAATTTATAGGCTGGCCTTACCAGGTTCAGGCTAAAAAACACCCCAAAACTATCTTGGCTTGAATATTGTTAACTGGAAAAATCGACTCTTGTTCCGGTCTATACGGGTTTTAGATGGGTCAGCTACGAAGTTCTTTTTTTGCTGATATTTTATTGAAACTCTCATAATATTCCGTATCTTTGGTGCCCTGAAATTCATGGTGGCTCAGTAATAAGTTTGGCAGTAGCTTTTTTTATCTGAATCACCAAGGAAATGGAGCTCGTAGCTCAGTTGGTTAGAGCGCCAGGTTGTGGCCCTGGAGGCCGTGGGTTCGAATCCCATCGGGCTCCCCATCTTCGTTACTAGTTATTGGTTAAGAGTTATTTGTCGAAAGGCGTAACTAATCCACTAATAACCAAATGCCGCGTTCGTCTAGGGGTTTAGGACGCTGCCCTTTCACGGCAGTAGCACGGGTTCGAATCCCGTACGCGGTACACGAGCCCTTGCAACATTGTCTGCAAGGGCTTTTTTATTTGAGAAAACTTCTAATTCATAATCCTGGAAAGGTAAATCCCACCGCTAAAGGATGGATTAAAGCTGTCATAACTCTTTAGGAAACAGGATTTTTTAATCGGATAATTCCACTACAGTATTTACCGCTTTAAGCGGAATAAAATAGGCCTCTCTCTCCCGCTCATAGTCACCCACAACATCGTAACTCCCGACCCCATCCAGATCAGCGGGTTGTTCAACATTAAGTTTTGCCACGGGAGTATGGCCGGTTGACGAGGCCAGCTCAACCTGGACATCTCCACTTGATGAATTGATCGAAACCGTTTCAAATTTACCTGAATCCAGGGTCAGCCACAGTCCAACAGACGCCAGGTATACTCGCGAACGGGCGGAGTCCAGCGGTTTGACTGTTATCCAATCTCCATCGCTATGGAGATTCCCGCCAAAGGCATGCCAGCCGAATTTCGGGTGTTCAACCAGATATGTCCCTGTATTTACGGCATGACCGAAAAAGCCGGGCCCATAGTCCCCGGAATAGTAATCAATGCGCAGCGTGGAGGGATAGGCATGAAATCCGGCGGGCCCAAAACCATCTTGTGTAATATTGGAAATTGCCCCCATCACACCGCCATAGCCAACGCGCAGCAGGTACATATCCTCGGGGTTATCACGGAATTCTGTTAACACGGGGATCGCATTGAGTCCCGACCCGTAGTGATGCAACTGTCTTTCTATGCGTGAGAGATCCCCGGCAAAGAGGAAATCCCAGTACCGCCGTGCACTGCCGTTGTAACCCCAGTGAGGAACGGTCGGCATATACCCAAGGATAGCATTCAGCGTCACCTGCGCTTTTGCGTCAAACCCGAAATAGCGACACCAGGCGTACACCTCTTCCTGGCCGGTGGAATCCCAGGGCATCTCGCTGCCGAATGGGAAGCCCAGCGACCGCCAAACCTCGGCACGTTCTCTCATTGTGGATTCAAGCGCTTTGGCTTTCTCGGTCCATCCTTCCCGCTGCATATCCTTCAGAATGAGCAAAAAGACGGTTCCCTCCATCTGCCCGTATTGCGCATAATGTGGAGCGTGATCCACCATCGCTTCTCCCGTCTGGTAGGCACGTTCAAGGTACCAATCCCAGCTGTGATTGGTTACAAGCCCTTCGTGATTGCGTGCCAGGCGATACATCACCCAGTGCAGTGCGGCTACATGCGGATAGTTATAGGACCGACCCACAGAACGTGCTTCTTCTCGGTCCCAGCTGGACCAACCGCCATAGCGGACATCCGAATTATAGGTGCCCTCCGGCATCTCTTCCGGTTCGTAGTAAAACATGCTTTTTCGGACAGCAAATTTTTGTTCCCCCTCGCTGTATTGAAGGCCACCCCACACCACGTCATCCACAAATTGTTCCAGCTTTTCGATTTCTTCTTTCTCCGGCTGTACCAGCTGTTTCATGATGGCAGCAAGCCATGCCCCGGCACCGCCCTCGTCACTGAGACCTGCTATCCAGGCCCGGTTATCTTCCGTAACTTTTTCACTGGTTCCATAATCATAACTGATTACCGAATTCGTGCGATTAAAGGGGTCATCGGGATTGTCATACCACTGAACAGTAGTTAAAAATCGCCCGAGATCATCCACTACCTGTGTCTCAGGTTTTATAACTTTATAGTTGATCGATTGCTTAAGCCCGTCTTCATAAGTAACAGTCACACGGCTTCGCCCCCATTCCCGACCCCGCACGGCATAGGCCTTCCACCCGTTTGGAGTTGTTCCCTGCTCACTCAAAACAAGCGAGCCGGTCGGTTCCACATCGATCCACTGAACATCGCTACTGTGTTTTAAGTAAAGATGTCCCTGCTGGTCCATCGGCAACACGTAGCCGGGGAGTCCCACCGCCACCGGGCGATCATTATCTGTAAGGGTTTGCTCAATATTTCTGATGGAATCAGAAAGCAAAAACTTAACGCTGTAACTGCGGCTCTGGGTCGGTTCGAGGATTTCCGAGCTGGGTGGATTCCAAGGTTCAGCACTGCTCCACTCGTCCTCCGCAAATGCTTTGCTATGCACCATCCACTCATAGAATCCCTCAAACGTGATGCCCCGCTGGGTTCGATCTTCATTAAGAGGTTTATATGCTTCAAATGGTGTTTTCCCGTTCGGAACGACCAACAGCGCCGGCCCATGGCCATTCAACCGAGTTACCTGCAGATAACCAGCATCCCGCCCGATGTAGGGATCATAAAAAGAACAAACGGCATGTGCCGTATCCAGGTCTTTGCCACTCAAAATGTTATTAAACACCATCGGCATGCCCAGCGCCCCGATCTCTATCGTCTGGTCGGTGTTATTGGTCAGCTCAAAGCGAAGAACGAGGTTACTGTTATCTATCTCCCAGTATCGTGTCACATCCAGCGGCATATCCCACGAAAAAGTGGGCCCCAAATCTGCAGCTGCCAACGTGTTACCTGATACATCAATAGAATTTACCGGCTCCCTGTCCTCGGCTGTTGAATACTCCTGCCACTGTTTTGAGCCTTCCATTCGCAAACGCATAGTCAAATCCCCAAGATGATAAAAACCATTTTCATCCCGGTTTTCCAGTTCTCCACTCGGGGTAAAATCGAACCCATCTGCGCCCTTGGGCTGCAGACCTGCTACCGTCTGTGAAGACCGCACCAGCCTGAAATTGAATTGAGGAGTTTCCAATTCCATAACCCCCTCATCCAGCCGCAATGCCGGTGGATCACTCTCACCTTCCCGCCCCTGTTGGGCATTAACCTCCGTACCTGGAATGAAACAGATTAAAGCACAACACAGTGTTAAAAGAAAACAACCAGATATTTTAAAAAATCGTAGCATGATGCTTGTTTATGCGGGTTAAAAGAAAATTCTAATCCCAAAGGGACGACAAATCGTTGGTGTAAAATATGTTTGGTTAGCCTGTCATTTTACTCGACATTGTTTTGAATAAGCTACAATTGGAATTTAATTTCTAACAGTAAAATTGCTGATTATTATACAATCCTTGATTAAAGAATGCGTACAATTTCAATTATCAGGCCATCTGAATCTCCAGTAATTAACACTGTATGATAAAACCGTATACAATCCTCTTACTTCTCTTCTGCAGTATGCTGTTCATTGGCTGTTCACAGACGCCCCGTAAGCAGTTAAACTGGCAGCAAGAGGATGGATACCGGTGGTCGGAGCTGGAACCCGGAACAGATCAACGGGCCGGCTTTGTAGAAAAGTCATCGTCGCAAACCAATATCCAATTCACGAATAATCTCACGGATGAGGATATTACGGGAAACAGGCACTACCTGAATGGGTCCGGCGTGGCGCTGGCAGATGTCGATGGGGACGGGTGGACGGATATCTACCTTGCTCAGCTAAACGGGCCAAACAAGCTCTACAAAAACAACGGCGGCTTTGAATTTACAGATATCACTGACTCCGCAGGCGTGGCGCATGAGGATTTCTTTTCTACCGGAGTAGCATTTGCTGATGTTGACGGTGACAATGACCAGGATCTGATTGTGGCATCTATGACCCAGGATAACGTGCTCTATATTAACGACGGCTCTGGCCACTTCACCCCGAAGCCAAACAGCGGTATCACTCAAAGCAAGGGGGCACAGACCTTGGCACTTGCCGATATCGACAGCGACGGCGACCTGGACCTCTACATTACAAACTACAAGGAGCGTTCGGTGCTCGATCTTTTTGATGTCACCGAACTGACATGGGAAAAGACGGTCAAGGAAAAATTCGAGCAGGATGTAGATAAAACATACACTCTTCTTCCACCTTATGATGAACATTATGGCATCATTTACAAGAAGGTGGGCTTGCCGGAACGCAGGGAAATTGGCAACCGTGATGAGCTGTACTTGAACAATGGTGACGGAACCTTTGAGAAGATTACCGACCTTGAACAGCGTTTTTTGGATTCCGAAGGCAATCCCAAGGGACTTGAACGGGATTGGGGACTCACCGCACGATTCCATGATATCAACCGGGATGGGCTTCCCGATCTTTATGTTTGCAATGATTTCTGGACCAAAGACCGACTGTGGCTGAACCAGGGAGACGGGGTGTTCAGGGAAATCGATCCGCTGGCGATGCGCAATCTTAGCTTCTCGTCAATGGCGGTAGACTTTTCGGACGTCAACCGGGATGGTTCCTGGGATTTTTT
Source organism: Aliifodinibius sp. S!AR15-10 (assembly GCF_031569985.1). Taxonomy (NCBI): domain Bacteria; kingdom Pseudomonadati; phylum Balneolota; class Balneolia; order Balneolales; family Balneolaceae; genus Fodinibius; species Aliifodinibius sp. S!AR15-10. Next base: position 207,829 of record NZ_JAMQKA010000005.1, read on the forward strand.
TGTGACGGAGATGCTGAGCCAGGAGCACGAGGGGCAACTTCGCCAATACACCCCGGACGATCCCTATTCCTCGATACCCGGGCGGTATAATGATCAGCCACAGTATAATCGGAACTCATTTTACCTGAATCGCGAAGATAATACATTTAGTGAAACCTCCTATTTCAGCGGCCTGCATGCCTCGGGATGGTCGTGGGCTTCCCGTTTTTTGGATGTAGACCTGGATGGGTATGAAGATCTCCTCATCACCACCGGTTATTCCTACGATGTGCAAGACCTGGATGCCCAGGATGAGTGGAGAAATGATATGGCGCGTACTGCAAAACGAGGTGACGATATCCACATTTTCCCGCCGCTCCGGTTGCCCAACAAAATATTTCATAACAATGGGAATGCCACATTTAGCGACACCAGTTCAAGCTGGGGATTTACCGGAAGTGATATCTCCCAGGGAATGGCCGTGGCCGATCTGGATCACGACGGAGATCTCGACGTGGTAATGAACCGGCTGAATGAGGAAGTCGGAATTTATGAAAATAGGAACTCAGCTCCCCGAATTGCCGTCAGGCTGGTCGGTCGAGAGCCCAACACACAGGCCATTGGAGCTACAGTTGAGTTACAGGGTGGCCCAACACCACAAATGGATGAAGTAGCTTCTGGCGGCGAATACCTCTCGCACTCCGCTTCCCAAATTACCTTTGCCGCCGATCCCGCCAATCCAAACCATATTTTAAAAGTAACATGGCCAAATGGTCAGGTTACGAGTATTGACAGCGTAAGGACTAACAGGATTTATGAAATTCACCAGCCAGAGAATCATGAGAATCCTGCGGTAAAAATGACTTCCAAAGAACAGGTGGAACCAATTTTTCTGGATGTTTCTGACCGGATCGATCACAGGCACCATGAATCGCCATATGACGACTTTCGAATCCAACCACTGCTCCCAAAGAAACTAAGTCAACTGGGACCCGGAATATCCTGGATTGACTTTGACGGCGATCAAGATGACGACCTATTTATCACATCCGGGCGGGATGGGCAGCTTGGCCTTTTTGAAAACAGCGGCAATGGGCAATTTGTTGATCGTTCGCTCGGGGAACTGACCGAGACAACGCCGGGTGACCAAACCGCGATCCTGGGATTAAGCACTAAAGCAGGAACCCAATTACTACTGGGGAACGCCAACTATGAACCGGGAGATATCAAAACGCCTTCCGTCCTAGCCTACACGTACAGCAATGGGGGGGGTACCACAGTGCAGAACATTCCCGGCATCTTTTCCACAACAGGTCCGATCGCCTCGGCTGATTATGACTCTGATGGAGACCTCGATCTATTTGTCGGGGGACGTTTTGTACCGGCCCATTACCCGATGAATGCTACTTCCAGGCTCTTTAAAAATGAAGATGGCCAATTCGTACTGGATCAACAGAATTCACGAAAATTGAACGAGCTGGGTATGGTAACAGGGGCCCTGTTCTTCGACTTTGAGCAAGATGGCGACCAGGACTTGCTGCTGAGTTTGGAGTGGGGACCGTTAAAACTCTATAGAAACGATGCCGGTAATCTGCAAGATATTTCCGAATCAGTTGGACTTGCCTCCTACAGGGGTTGGTGGAACGGCGTAGCAACCGGCGACTTCAACAATGATGGCCGCATGGATATTGTAGCCACTAACCAGGGACTGAACAGCCCATACCAGCTTACCTCGGAACATCCACTGAAAATGTATTACCAGGATTTTAACCGTGATGGAAGAGTCGATATCATTGAATCCTATTACAGTCCTGTCCAACAGGGATATGTCCCGAGAAGGCAGATGCAGGAATATCAATCGATTGCCACGGTTTTCGCATCCGGAATAAGCAGTAACAAGGCCTTTGCCAATGCCACTGTAAATGATCTTTTGAATCGGAATCCTGAACAGGTTCCATCACGTGAGATCAATACACTGGCTCATACGCTCTTCATCTACGAAGGGAATCATTTCTCTGCTAAACCGCTGTCGGCAGAGACACAGTACTCAGCCGCGTTCTATGCAGGTGTCGCCGATTATGATAATGATGGCAATGAAGACCTGTTTTTAAGCCAAAACTTTTTTGATGTGAAACCCAATACCCCCCGATTGGATGGTGGACGCGGTCTACTGCTCAAAGGTGATGGAACCGGCAATTTCGATAGCATTCCGGGGCATATAAGCGGTATTAGGGCGTATGGAGATCAACGGGGTGCCGCCCTGAGTGATTTTAATGCGGACGGAAAGGTGGACTTTGCACTTTCACAAAATGCGGCAGAAACCAAACTCTTTCTCAATCAAACAAGTAAAACAGGAATTACGGTTCGTCTCCTGGGTCCATCCGGCAATACCAAAGCCTATGGGTCAAGCCTACGATTAATCTATTCCGATGGTCACAAGGGGCCCCGTCGGGAAGTCCAAGCCGGCGGGGGATATTGGTCACAAAACAGTGCAACCCAGGTAATGGGATATGATGATGAGGTTGACGCAATCGAGGTCCAGTGGTTTGATGGGCGTATTCAAATCGTGCAGATTACTTCAGATACTAATGTTTACCAGATTAGCTACAAACGATGATAATGTGGTTGTTGTTTTAGCAGTGCAAATAAAATAAATGTGCTTTTTTCTATATATTTAATCATAACACATAGGTATTAGGCATTACTTTTTTACACTAATCAAATACGATGGCTGGGTCTCAATCTATATTCTTCAAGCTTCCTAAAACAGGAAAGGAAGGCTTTTTTGTGCAGTATCATGATCTGCCGCATTTCTATGATCAGCTGCATCATCATCCGGAATTCCAGCTAATTCTGATCCTGGAAGGTACCGGGGATCTCTATTTAGAAGATTCCATCACTTCCTTTGGACCAGGTGATCTCTTCCTTGTTGGATCCAACCAAAACCACCTGTTTAAGAGTGATCCGGAATATTTTAAAGATGATTGCCCTAAAAAATCGCGCTCCATTTCTATCTTCTTCGATGACCGTTCACTTGGTGAAAAGTTCTTTGACCTCTCCGAGATGTCTACCATCCGTTACCTGTTGAAACGTGCCAGCAGAGGATTACACTTTTCATCCAAAACCTCTGAAACCATCGAGCCAAGGTTGTCTGGCCTTATCAATAAGAGTGGATTTGATAAATTCGTCGAAATACTAAGGATTCTCAACAAGCTATCTGAAGCCGATGACTACGAATATCTGGCTCAAAACAGCCGCCTGCATCCACCCTCAGATAAAGAAAGTGAAAGGGTGAATAATGTGATTAACTACATACTTGAAAATTACAAGGAAGATATTGAGCTGGAAACTATTGCGGATATAGCTCATTACAGCAAAGCTGCATTTTGCAAATTCTTCAAGCAGCGTACCCGCAAGACCTTCTCTGAATTCTTGAACGAAGTGCGTATCTCCCAGGCTTGTAAAATGCTTCGGAAAACAAATCTTAATATTTCAAGCATCGGGTATGAATGTGGGTATAACAATATCTCCCATTTCAACCGACAGTTTAAAAAATATACCGGGCTGACCCCGAGGGAGTACTCCCAAAAGTTTGAGTTATCAAAAGAGGATCCATCGCGATCCACCTACAATCACCTGGAAGATTAGCCGAAACGTTTAAGCACCGCGGTTACTTCAATTTACCCATTATTGAAAACGAACTTCTACTAATTTCCCGGAATAATTAACCGTTCTCTCCTTGCCTGTTCCCACCAGTATAATCCGAAACTCCTTCGTCATCTCATTCCCCTGACCCTGCGATATCGTCAATGTCTGCGCACTGTTATCCCACACAAGCCGGGTAAGACTATAGTCTCCTTCGAGGTACTCGAGTGTTCCCCCATCATCCTGGTAAAGATCAAACTCACCATCGGTTCCCGGATAAATCCGAAGCGTCGTCGGTCCATCAACGGGCTGGCTGGTGTATTGCCGCAGGGGATCCATTGGAATGATGGAACCGGCCCGGACATAAAGCGGCATCGTGGCAAGATCTACTTTTCGGGCCACCGTTTGCCCGCCGTCTTGCTGCTCATTCGTCCACCAGTCATACCACTGTCCCTCTGGCAGGTAGACTTCCCGGAATTTAGCATCCTTCTCATAAACGGGTGCAACCAGCATATTTCGCCCCCACAGGTATTGATCGCCAATCCCACGGGCATACTCGTCATCCGGATAGTGCAGCCACATCGCCCGCATCATCGGCATACCGGAATCGCGCGCCTGCCATGCGAGTGTGTAAATGTACGGCATTAGCCGGTACCGGAGCTCTGTATATTTTTTAGCAATTGGTTCAATCCGGGGATCTCCCAATGCTGTTGTGTCAGGCGGGAAGCCCTCATCTGGTCCCAGCTCATCCAATCCCCATCCCCAGGGCAGGCGCGTCCACCAGGCACGGCCATGTGACCGGAAGGATGGACAAAACGCACCAAACTGAAACCAGCGGGCATAGAGTTCACCGGTTAGTTCCTCCGTAGAAAAGAATCCACCGATGTCGGAACCCCAGAAGGGAGACAAGCTGAGCGAATGGTTAATACCCACTGCAATCTGCCCTTCCAGCGTCTTCCAGGTTGACTGTGGGTCGCCCGACCAGATCCAGCCGCCCCATCGCGCTACGCCAAGATGTCCATTGCGGTGCAGGCTCCAGGGCCGCTCGTTGGGCGTGGTCGAAAGAGGGCCCTGGTAGTATAGCTGGTGGCGTTTAACCCGCTCAAACAGGTTGAACCAATCCCCTTCATCAGGCCAGAAAGCATCGATACCGTCGTTGACTAACTCCACATGCTGTTGCCAATAATTCTTAATATGTCCCGCGTCAATACTTTCCCCGGATTTGGGCGGAATAGAGCCATGTAGGGTTGGCAACTTGTCGCGATTCCAGGGCACCATGTGCACAACCACCTTCACATTATGATTATGGAGGTCTTTGATAACCTCCTCAGGATCTCGCTTGAACACTTCCGGATTATATTCAAAAGAGGGCTGCTCTTTATTCCATCCCTGGGGCGTAAACCCAGTACCCAGGTAGATTACCGCATCCACCGGTATCTCCTTTTTACGAAACGTTTCTGCAATATCCACAAGCTGCTTATCATCCTCTAATGTGCGGTGACTCTGCATGTAGCCCAGTGCCCACTTCGGCGGCATAACGGCCCGGCCTGAGATCATCGAAACATCCTTCATGAACTGCGTTGGCTGGCTGGCATCAAACACAAAAATATCGTAGAGCCCCGGAATCATGCTGTCGAGCGGTGGAATGCCCTGTCCGCGGTTGGCATGCTGCCCTTCACGATCCTGTGGCGTATTCGAGAGCGTGGTGCGATCGCGCGGAATAAACAGTCCGTGCTCAGCATCACGCAGGTCTATCTGGCCCCACGGCGTAGGAATATACAATCCCCATCCACCGGTGCCTACCATCATCGCCACCGGGTTGCGGGAACCTTACGCATTGCTTTGCCAGCGCGGATGCATTTCGTGCAGACGGCCGCGGCGGTCAAACTCGATCGGGAGCAGCCGCCAGTTGACATCTTCCGGCGGTCGGGGACCACCCTCTCCCATCCCAAGCACCGGGCTGTCATCCAGATCAAACCTCACTACCCCGTTTTCATGAAAAACCAGATCCTGGATTTTTTCTCCTTCAGCATTTGTAACTGACACGGTAAGCGGATCCGGCGATACCTCCACCCTCAAACTCCCCACTTGGTCGCTGACAGTCTCACTAAGCTTTGTGATACTGAGTACCGGATCAGGATAATCATGGTCAGCCAGCACCGGTGTTTCGGGGAATTCCCTCTCAAAAAAAAGCGGCTTCAGGGTAACCCGAATACTGTTCTCACTTACGGGTCTGATATCCAGCTGGGCGGGCAGATTATGAGAGGTGATTTGTTGTGCATTCAATGCGCTTCCATCAAATAGCAGAAACAATGACAGCAAGAAAAATGCATACAAATTTGTGGTGTTGGAAATGTAGCTTTTCATATTGTTATGAATTTATATACCACAGCTGTTAGAAATATTTGAGTCAGAAATCACAAAATACAGGAGAGTTATTTCCCTATCCCTACTTCTTCTTTCAACTTGTCCCTATAAAATCATATTGAGTTGAATAATATTCAACAATATTAACCAGAAACAAGTCATAAAACCATCATAATATTGATTTGACAAGCCTTAATATTTGTAATTATCTTACTGGCATACTGATAATGTTGAACAATAGTGAACAATGGAAAGCTACTCTGTCTCCGACAACGGTATTGATTTAGAAAAAGATCTTGAGCAAAAAATTGGAAATCGGGTAAAGGCTCTTCGTCTTCTCCAGAAAAGGACGATCCAGGATTTGGCTAATGGCGCTGATCTTTCGAAAAGCATGATCTCCAAAATTGAAAACAACAAGACCATCCCCTCAATTGCGGCCCTGGTCAAAATCGCCTCGTCACTCGGCGTTTCGGTATCAGATATACTTGAAGCAGAGGAAGTATTATCTGCAGAGTTCATTCCTTCCAGCGAAGTTAAAAAGAGTATTACACGAACCGACAAAGGGTACAGCATCTTTCCTTTTGCTTCGAAGTATCACCACAAAAAGATGCAGCCGTTCTTGATTACAGCTAAGGAGGGGGAAGTAAAGGAACACAAACTTACTCACGACGGGGAGGAGTTTATTTATGTGATTAATGGCGTTTTAAACTTTAAAGTGGGTGACACTATTTACGAATTGAAGGAAGGTGACAGCCTTTATTTCAGTTCACTTGAACCTCACGGCATGATGCCTGCATCCCAGGAAGTGGTATATATCGACATCTTCGTTTAATCCTAAGTATTTAGTATGAAAATTAAATCTGTTGAAGCACTTCTGTACAAGTGGACTGGTCCGGTCAAAACTGACGACACCATTTTTGCGACACCATTGAGTATTCTCCCCTTCCAGGAAGATGCCCAGGCCCCGTTTCGTTTTTTCAGCTGGCTTGTCGTCAGGATCACCACCAATGATGGCGTGGTGGGATTGGGCAATGCGGGGTTGAGTCCGGATATCACCAAACAGGTGGTGGATAACAAACTTACTCCCCTGCTGGAGGGTGAAAATCCGCTGAATACTGACTACCTTTTTGAAAAGATGTATCGTTCAACCATTGCCTATGGTCGGAAAGGATCCGTCCTTGCTGCCATAAGTGCAATCGATATCGCACTATGGGACATTAAAGGTAAAGTAACGGGGCAACCTGTTTTTATGCTGATGGGCGGCAGAACAAAAGACCAGATCCCCGCTTATTACAGCAGGCTCTACACACGGGACCTCGAAAAGCTGGAAAAAGAGGCTTATACCTACAAGAAACAGGGCTTTAAAGGGATGAAACTTCGGTGCGGATACCCGATGCGGGATGGACTTAAAGGCCTCCGAAAAAACGTGGAGATGGTCCGTGTGGTCAGGGAAACGGTGGGGGATGATGTGGATATTATGCTCGAAGCCTATATGGGATTCAAACTTACCTATGCCAAACGATTTCTAAAAGAATTGGAGCCATACAATCTTCGATGGGTAGAAGAGCTCCTGATACCGGACGAGATACACAACTTCGCAAAATTAAGGTCGTCCACGGATATCCCGATCTCGGGTGGCGAACACGAGTTTTCGCGCTATGGCTTTCATGAACTTCTGCAGGCCGATGCACTGGATATTTTTCAATTTGATACCAACAGGGTTGGCGGATTTACGGAAGCCCAAAAAATTTGCAGCCTGGCGGAGACCCACGGTGTAGAAGTCATCCCCCATGGTGGCCAGATGCATAATTTACATGTTGTTATGAGTTCGTTTGCATCACCCATGGCCGAATACTTTCCCAAAACTGAAATAGAAGTCGGTAATGAGCTTTTTTGGTATATCTTTGACGGGGAAGCGGTGGCTGAAAACGGACATCTGCAGTTAGACGACAACACCGCAGGCGTGGGATTAACACTCAAAAAAGAAACCGAATTAGATAATTTTGAAGTAATCAAATAGGTATTTACAATGTCACGAAACAAGAAATCTGAGACTATGCCAAAAAGCATCCTGGAACAATTTAAGCTCGACGGTCAATCAGCATTGATTGTGGGTGGTAATCGGGGATTGGGACTTGAAATTGCCAAAGCACTGGCTGAAGCGGGAGCTGATATTACAATCGCTGCAAGAAGTGAAGAGCGGAATAAAGAGTCAGAAGACCTGATTCAATCCGAGTATGAGGTGGAAGCATTTTCGTATGGATGTGATGTGACAGAAAGCAGCGAAGTAAGCGGACTGATTGAGGCGACTGTTGAACAATTTGGCAAGATTGACATCCTGGTCAATTCTGCGGGCATTAACATTCGGGGATCAATCGAGGAACTTTCGCGAGAAGAGTTTGAGAAGGTAATGGACGTCAATGTGACCGGATCATGGCTGACCTGTAAAGAAGTGGTCCCCATCATGAAAGAGCATGGATACGGGCGGATTGTAAATATCGGGTCGATGCTCTCTTTGGTGGCGATCCCGAACAGGACGCCATACGCCACCAGCAAAGGGGCCGTCATGCAGTTAACGCGTTCGCTGGCACTGGAATTGGCCAAAGAAAATATAACGGTTAACGCCATGCTGCCCGGACCCTTTGCCACCGAGATGAACCTGCCGCTGACCAACGATCCTGAGAAGTATGAAGCATTTATATCCAACATTCCCATGGGACGCTGGGGCGAGCTCCATGAGATCGGGGGATTGGCACTATATCTTTCGAGTCCGGCCTGCAGCTATGTTACCGGTGCCGGCTTTTCGATCGACGGGGGATGGACAATAACATAAGCAACGATTTTTAAAAAGGAATACCAGGAAATATGCGATTAATCCAGTTACATCACCCTGAAAAGGGAAGGCGAATAGCTGTTGTCGATGAACCTTCGTTAACACTGGTTCATGAAAAGTTTAAGAGCTGTTATTCGCTGTTTGAGGAGATCATTAATAAGAATCATTCTGCCTCGGACTTTATCAGGGAACAGGCATCAAACGTGAAGCTTGATTACGATTCAATTTATGCCGGGATGGATCAATGGAAAATTCTACCTGCCTTTGATCACCCCTCAAGTCCACTAGCCTGCATGCTTTCAGGCACAGGACTCACCCACAAAGCCAGCGCAGAAAACAGGCAGAAAATGCATGAAAAACTGTCTGAAAATGAGAAGGTAACCGACAGCATGGAGGTCTACCTATGGGGAGAAGAAGGCGGGAAACCTGAACCCGGGCAGATTGGCGTGCAGCCGGAGTGGTTTTTTAAAGGCAACGGAACCGCACTCCGTGGACATGGCGATCCACTACACGTGCCAGCATATGCCAATGACGGCGGCGAAGAACCGGAAGTTGCCGGAATATATTTGATTGGGGATGATGGGAAACCATACCGCATTGGTTTTTCCATTGCCAACGAATTTTCTGATCACGTGATGGAAAAGAAAAACTACCTCTACCTGGCTCCCTCCAAATTGCGGTCTCCCGCGATAGGTCCAGAACTGGTGATTGACCATGATTTCCAGGACATTCCCGGCACCGTTTCTATTGAGCGGGATAATGAGCAGATCTGGGCCAAAGAGATCAAATCGGGTGAGCAAAATATGTCTCACTCCCTGCAGAACCTGGAGTATCACCATTTCAAGTATGATCAGCATCGTATCCCGGGGATGGTACATATCCACTTTTTTGGGGCCGACGCATTCAGCTTCGGAGAGAACATACTGCTTGAAGACGGAGATATCATGTCTGTATCGTTTGAAGGTTTTGGCAGATCGCTTCACAATCCGATCCATATTGAGTCGCGGAGTGAGACCCTCGTAACAGCCGAACAGGTGACTTGAGAAATCCCAACCCTTATGTAGAATTATGGTTAAGCAAGCCGTCCTCCATTTACTTTTTCTCCTGGTATTTGTGGGGACGGGTTGTGTTAGTGAGCGATCTTCCAGCAAGGACAGGTCAAATCCCAAACTGCTTGTTCGGCTGGCATCGGGCATGAGTCCCTCCACCCGGCTGTGGGAGCCGGCCAATCTCTTTAAAAACGCGCTTGAGGAAGCTTCACCAGAACACGGCATTGAAGCAGGCGAAATAAAGGTGGAGTTTTTTGACCAGGGGAAGATCGGCTCAGAACGACAAATCCTGGAAGCCACCTATTTTGATGTCATTGATGTAGTGCAGATCAACACCTCGGTCGTTACCACCGTTGAGCCGTCTTACGCTGTGCTGAATCTCCCCTACCTCTTTGTCAATGAACTGCATCTCAAGCAGGTATTGTATGGTGATATTGGCCAGAAAATGCTCCACAAGCTCCAGGAGCACGGATTACAAGGACTCAGCTTTTTCTCCGCCGGGTTCCGAAATATGTTTTACCGGGCCGGGCAATGCGCCGATACTCCGGATGAATTCAATGGATACAAAATACGGGTCATGGAGAGCCCGATCATGATCAGTGGTATTAATGCCATAGGGCCCAGTGCGACTCCCATCCCCTTTTCGGAACTTTACCAGTCGATCCGCACCGGGGTAGTCGATGGGGCTGAAAACAGTATCAACGTATTTGTAGCCAGCCGTTTTTACGAGGCGGGTATCAACTGTTTTACCTTTACCGAGCACACTACCGATCAGCATGTCTTAATCGCTAACAAAGAGTGGCTCGATTCCCTGCAGCAGAAATACCGGGACCGGATTATCCAGGTTTCCCAGCAGATCGTACCGGAGTTTAACAGCATTTGGGAAGAGGCCACACAAAACGCTCTCGAAGAGATTAAGAAACAGGGTGTAACTGTTAACCGGGTTACAGACAAACAGGTATTCCTGGATCGCGTGAGTAACATTGCAGGAGATTTCCTCAATACGCAGCCCGACTTTTCCCGGCAGCTTTACCAGCAGATCAAAGCACAGAACCAACAATTTATGACCCAATGAACGGCACAGTAAAAAAAGCTATCGACAAAACACTTGACTGGACACTGATCCTTATCCTGGGAAGTATGTCGCTGCTTGTTGCCATCAATGTCTTTTTCCGTTTTGTACTGAACTCTTCCATCTACTGGGGAGATGAGGTGGCACTGGTGCTCATGGTCTGGTTGACCTTTTTGGGAGCGGCAGTATCAACGCGTGAAAATGAACACTATGAGTTTAAATACCTGGTTCACAAATTGAGTGGAAGATCCTTGAAGGTCTACCTTTTTTCGCGGCATATCATCAATATTATAGCAATTCTCATCCTCGGATATTACAGTGGACTGGTGGCCATTCAAATTCACTCCTGGATTCTGCCAGCCACCGAAATAAGCAGATCTTTTGTATATGGGGCGTGTCCACTGGGATGTGTGTTTATGCTAATCTACAGCGTAGAGCAGTTTATCAGTGATATTAAACGATCCAGATAGGGATTTGGAGACATTATGACCATTATCTTACTCGTCTGCTTTTTTATTTTGCTCATCCTGAATGTGCCGATCGCATTCTGCATGCTTATTTCGTCTCTGGTTGCCCTCTTGTATGCCGGTGTCAATCCAATCATGGTCGGCCTGGAAACTGCCCGCTCCCTGGCCTCCTTTTACACCTTCCTGGCTGTTCCCTTTTTTATCTTAGCCGGGGAAATTATGAGCTACGGCGGACTGTCCAAGCGGCTGGTACAATTTGTTAAATCGATGGTCGGGCATCATAAAAACGGTCTTCCGGCGGTTACGACGATCTCTTCTCAACTATTTGGTGCGGTTTCGGGAGCATCTGCTGCCACTTGTGCTGCAGTAGGAGGCGTTATGATTCCTGCCATGGAGAAACAGGGATTCAAACGTACATTTTCTACGGCCCTTGCCGCATGTTCGGGGACTACCGGAGCCCTGATCCCCCCTAGTATCGTACTCGTCATTTATGGGACGGTGGCCAATGTCTCAATCGAAAAGCTCTTTGTTGGTGGCGTAATTCCGGGTCTCGTGGTAGGGTTGGGACTTATCCTTGTCAGCTGGAACTACTCCCGCAAACGAGAGATCATAAAGGAACAGAAAAGTTCTCTTTCAGAAATTGGAAAAAGCCTGTACGAATCTTTTTTCACCCTGTTTTTAGGCGTTATCATTTTTGGAGGCATCATCCTGGGGATCTTCACCGCTACTGAAGCTTCGGCCGTTGCCGTAATTTATGCTGCCTTTATCGGCTTATTTGTTTACAAAAAGCTAAAGCTCAAAGACCTGCCGAAAATTCTTCTCTCCTCAGCAAAGTTAACGGCGGCGCTAAGTTTCCTTATTGCCTGTGCAAGCCTGTTTGCTTGGACGCTGAGTATCGGTAATGTGCCAGCTGTTTTGACCTCCAACCTGGTTTCTTTTAGTGAATCCGTTACCGGCATTCTTGGGACCAGCCTCTCCCCTGAAACGTTGGCTATTCTTAAAAAAGTGATTATCCTGCTGGTGTTGAATATTTCCCTGCTGATGGTGGGAATGTTCATCGATATCGCCCCCGCACTGCTGATTGTCGTCCCCGTGGTGCTGCCGATCAGTGAAGCAATTGGCATGGCAGAGGGACTGGCGGCGATCCATTTTGGCGTGATGGTCGTGGCAAACCTGATTATCGGGTTGGTGACTCCACCTGTGGGATCGACTCTCTTTGTGGCCAGTGCCGTTGGAAAGACGGATATACTGGCGATGACGCCCTATGTACTTCGCTTTCTGGGGATCATGCTCATCGTACAGCTGATGATCACGTTTATCCCGGCCATCACAACCTATCTGCCTTCTTTTATGGGATAACTATTTTTATGTCTCATCCTCCTTTTCAGCTTCAGTTTTCGTCTTCTCGATGTAATCTTCAATATTTTGCTCCAGAGCTGTCAAAGGTACCGGACCATTCAGCAATACCGCATCATGGAACTTACGAACATCAAAATTATCTCCTAATTCCTGCTCCGCCTTTTCTCTCAATTCACGGATTTTCAGCTCCCCTATCTTGTACGCCAATGCCTGGCCCGGAACGGCAATGTAGCGATTAATCTCGGTATTTATTTCGTGGTGAGAGAGCGCGGTATTCTCCGTCATAAATTGAACAGCTCGCTCCCGACTCCATCCAAGGGCATGCATTCCAGTATCAACCACCAGCCGGCAGGCCCTCCACATCTCATAGGTTAACCGGCCAAAATTGCTGTACGGATCCTGGTAAAACCCGGCTTCCAGGCCCAACCGCTCAGAATACAGCGCCCATCCCTCGACAAATGCGGTAACACCAGCCTCCCTGCGAATTTCCGGGAGATCCAGCTCCTTCGCCAACGCTATCTGCAGGTGATGCCCCGGAACGGCTTCGTGAAACGTGAGTGCTTCAAGCGTATAGAGGGGGCGGCTGTCCAGATCATACGTGTTAACCCAGTAGTTTCCGGCATCGGTCTCACCATCAGCGGGCGAATAACGACCCCCGGTATAGCGCGGTGCAAGATGTGCTGGTACAGGTTCAACACCATATGGTTTCCTGGGCATCATATTGAAAAGCCGGGGCAGCTGACCATCCATGCGCTTGGCGATATACGTAGCCTCCTTCAACAGCTGTTCAGGCTCTTCAACATAAAATTGGGGATCGGTACGCAGGAACTGCAAAAACTCATCGAACGTACCCTCAAACTCAACGTCTTTTATGATAGCTTCCATCTCAGAACGGATACGTTTCACTTCCTCAAGGCCGATCTGATGGATCTCTCTCGGTGATAAATCGAGCGTAGTGTAGTACTGAACCAAGAAATTATAATACTTTTCTCCTCCAGGCAGGTCAGTGATGGCTATACTTTCACGCGCGCCGGGCATATACTCCTCTTCCATAAAATCCAGGAAGTCCTGGTAGGCCGGAACCACCGCTTCTTGAATCGCAACCCATCCCTCTTTCCTTAACCGCTGCCGTTCATCCTGGGAAATCGATGTTGGAAACTCCTGAAAAGGTTTGTAAAAGTCACTTTGTGTAGGATCATCAACAATTTGAGAGGTCATCATCACCTTGTAATCATCCGTCAACACTTTTTGGGGAAGTGTTTGTCCTGTGGCCAGCCCCTTGCGCATAAGCTCCATATTGCCTTCAAAATACTTCGGCACCGATTTGAGGCGTGCAATATATTTCTCGTACTCTTCCACAGATTCAGGATCCGCGGAGTTGGCTCTCCCTACGATCCGCGTATGGAATCCTCCCTCGTGGTTTATCGGCACCAGGTAATCCGCAAATTCATGATCCTGGATCTCCCTCAGCAAATCGCGTTCAAACAGGTCGTAGCTAACTCGGTCGCCCCATTCCAGCGCTCCGCGATCGATCTCTGAAAGTCGCTCCAGCTTCTCCTTCCAGTATTGATCCTGTTCTTCTCTTTCTGCTATTGAAAACGTTGAGAACGCTGTCTCCTCCCCTGCTGACCGAAGCGAATCCTCATACTCCTCTACTTCATCGTAGAGATCATATAACCGGGTCTTTGCATCCTGTGCATGGATGGTAGTACAACAGAATACAAAAATTAGAACGTTTAGCAGGGTACATGCATATTTAGTCAGTAAGGGATTCATCATCACCAATTTTTTTAGCATTGTTAGGTGAACAAATTCAACACTTTTTCGGCACAATAGATACCAAATTTGTGTTCAATATTTGTAGATAATTCTTCAATTATTTTGAGAGTGGTGCTGTAGAATGGCCAAAATATTGTAGAATTAGCTAAATAAGATACTATATTAATCAAACCAACAATGTTAAACTCCGGGGTTCCCAGTAGTATAACCAAAATCATTTTACGAACTGGACTAATAAAATGACGGGTAACAGATTATCTCAAATTTGAGGCTATTATTTTGAGTCTGAACTGGAAAACAACACTATACATCTTCCTCTTCCTGGGAATTGCATTCGTTGTCGTTTATTTGTTGCCAGATTCAGCCAATAACTCATCGAAACCTGAGACAGATCCAATAACAGAGAGTGCAGCAATTCCTCCACAAAATATAGCCAAAGGCAAAAAACTTGCTGATGTTCACTGCCAAAGTTGTCATTCTTACCCCGCCCCTGGCCTCCTTCCCAAAGGAGTCTGGCAGGAACAAACCCTCCCTCACATGGGACCTCAACTGGGCATCATTGAGCACAATGGCGATAAATACCCGGTTGAACGCACGCCCAACCTGCCGGAAAATTATTATCCAGCCGAACCGCAGATCAGCCAAGATGAATGGCAATATATCACCGACTACTACCTTGCTTCTGCCCCGGAACAGTTGGAAACAAAACAGGATCATCCACCAATCACAGAAGATTCGCTCTTTTTCAGGGCAAGGACGCCCAATTTCCGTGAACAAACACCGCCGATGGTATCCAGCATCCGTTTTGATCCGGGCAACCAGTTGATATACCTGAGTGATGCCAGCAATTCCATGTTTTACGTTTTTGATCAAAACCTTGCTTTTAAAGACCGCTATCAGCTTAGTTCTGCCATCTCGGATATCCGGTTTAAAAATGACGGGCAAACAGCGGGCAGGCGTGAACTATTGACAACGTATATTGGCGATGTTAATCCTTCAGATGCTAAATCAGGTTTTATCCAAGAGGTTTGGTATGAACCGGAAGTAGAACAGGGTGGTGCCGGTAAGATGTTGCAAGAAGATCTTGCTCGACCTGTGGAAACTCAAATCGCGGATTTTGACCTGGATGGCAGTGATGACCTGCTTGTTAATGAGTTTGCCCACCGGACCGGAAAGCTATTCTGGCTGAGCGATGCATGGGGAGACAGCCCACAAATGAATCTGCTGATTAACAGCTCGGGCTGTATTGAGTCGAAAATTATGGACTATACGGGCAACGGTTTCCCTGATATACTGGCACTTTGCACGCAGCTGGACCAATCGATCTACCTCTTTAAAAACCTTGGTGAAAGTGAATTTGAGCGAGAACGGCTGCTCCAGTTTCCAATTACAGCCGGTTCCAGCTCCTTTAAACTGGTCGACTTTAACGGAGACGGGCACCTGGATATCCTTTACACCAGTGGGGATAACGCCGACTATTCGATCACATTTAAACCTTATCACGGAGTTTATATTTACCTGAATGATGGACAAGGTAATTTTACCCAAAAGTGGTTTTATCCCATAAACGGGGCATACGATGCTATAGCGAAGGATTTTGACAAGAATGGAAACCTTGATATCGCTGTCATTTCTTTCTTTGCGAATTACCAAGAGAAGCCGGAAGAAGGATTCGTTTTCTTCAAAGGGGATAGCATCCTTGATTTCACTCCCTATCACCCACCTGCCGCCAACACCGGACGCTGGATTGCGATGGATGTAGCCGACTGGAACAGTGATGGATATGATGACATTGTTCTGGCCAACTTTTCAAAGGGACCTATCAGGGTTGTCGACCGAATCCAAGACAGGTGGTTCCAAGGACCGCATTTCCTTTTGCTGGAAAACATTGCTGGAACTTTAGAATAGAGGTATCATTTAGCGGTGACAGAACCCTTATCCTTAACCTAATTAACGTTAGTTCTATAAAAGAATTACTAAAAGAGGCCTTTGAATTACCTGCCGATTTGGGTCGTGTTTAATTTTGCGGGTACAAATAGGTAAAAACCGGCAAAATAATCCATAAATGCACCTTGCATTTTTCGTTTTAGGCCGAAATATCGGCCTCAG
>NZ_JAMQKA010000060.1:0-36216 GCF_031569985.1 Aliifodinibius sp. S!AR15-10
CCCCGCCGTAGTGCTTGGCCATGACCGTCGTAATGGCCGCCGTCAGGGTCGTCTTCCCGTGATCCACGTGACCAATCGTTCCAATATTAACATGCGGCTTCGTGCGCTGAAAGGTTTCTTTTGCCATGATTAATATTCTTACGTTAAATGATTATGAATAACTAAGTTCTACTTACAAACTAATACTACAGTACGTGAGCCGTTAGTCGGATTTGAACCGACGACCCCTTCCTTACCATGGAAGTGCTCTACCCCTGAGCTATAACGGCTTTACTGTGCCATATCGCAATTAGGAACAGAGCGGGCGACCAGAGTCGAACTGGCAACATTCACCTTGGAAGGGTGACACTCTACCAATTGAGTTACGCCCGCTTATTGAATTTTTGAATGACGAAATGAGTGAATTATTGAATTTTACCACTCAATCCCTCAGCATTCAGCCATTCAATCATTAAAATCCTGTGGGGGGAGTAGGATTCGAACCTACGAAGTCTCACGACAACAGATTTACAGTCTGCCCCAGTTGGCCGCTTTGGTATCCCCCCAATGCGATATTAATATGTCAAAAACAGATCCTCTTCAAAAGCATTGACAGAAGTCCCAACATGAGCCAGCGGCCGGAATTGAACCGACGACCGGCTGTTTACAAGACAGCTGCTCTACCGCTGAGCTACGCTGGCTTATGTAAGGACTCTGAGAGAAATTGATGTTGACCTCAGAAGCAACCGAAAAGGCTACCCAAAAGACGCACCACTACATCTGAAGTGGCAGAGAAAGTAAGTCAACCAGGCATGATTAAAGCCAAGAATAAATCCTCTCATTGGATCAGTCCCTTACGCTTATCTAACGTCTAAGCGAAAGACTCGAAAACTAAGAACCGTTTCTTTTTTTGTCAACAATTATTTAACTAAAAAATAATTTCTTCATCTAGGTATCTTCCATGGTGTTCTTCCGCCTCTGATAATAGCTTATTCCAAGCTTTAGAAGCACAAATAAAGCGATTATAACTAAAATAATCTGGCTGTAAACCCCTAGATAATCGCCAATTACGCGCCAATTTTTGTGGACGACCCAACCAAATCCGAGCAAGATTGCGTTCCACAAAACAGAACTAACCGCTGAACTTATAATAGTTGAAGTCACCGGCGTATGACTAATTCCCGCAGTTAGTGATATTACGGATCGCGTGCCAGCCAGGAAACGATTTGCGAGCACGACCCCCTGCCCCCATCGCTGCATCCATCCTCTTGCTTTGTCAATATATTCTACCGGGATAAACTTCATCATCCAAAACCGTTCCCGTTGCTCCTGGATCTGCGTGCCCCAGTGGCTGCCCAGCCAATACATTGTCATAAAACCGATGACCGATGCAACCGTCGTAAGTAGTAGTACCGGGGTCAGATGAATGACCTCTTCCGCGGCGAGGTATCCACCGAATGCTACCAAAAGGTCGCCGGGAATAGGGGGGACTACATTCTCAATATATGCAATCAAAAAAAAGACGATATAGATACTCAACGGTGGCAACACCTTGATCCATTGAATCAGATTCTGTGTAAACTCTTCAAGCATAAATCATTCTTTATAAATCAAGACTGTAGCCGAAGCCGATATTCCTTCCCGCTTTCCTTCAAAACCGAGCTCCTCTGATGTAGTTGCCTTTACAGAAATACGATCTTTGTCTACCTCAATGTCTTCTGCAATGTTAGAACGCATCGCCTCAATGTGCGGTGCCAGCTTCGGTTGCTGGGCAACCACTGTAGCATCCAGATTACTGACCTTGTATTCCAGATCATTCAGCAGAGAAACACATCTTTTTAACAATAAACGACTATCGACATCCTTAAACGATTGGTCATTGTCGGGAAAGTGTTTGCCGATATCGCCCAGGGCCGCAGCCCCCAACAGTGCATCACAAATAGCATGGAGGAGCACATCGGCATCGGAGTGGCCTGCAAGGCCTGTTTTGTGGGGAATGGTGACGCCTCCCAAGATCAACGGGCGCCCTGCTACAAGTTTATGAACATCATAGCCGTAACCGGTCCGAATATCCTTCATCATCCACTTTCCCCCAGCAATAGCTTTGCTAGTTTAAGGTCGACAGGATAAGTAATCTTAAAATTACTGTGGTTACCTTTTACCATTTTCACGGTATATCCAAGTCGCTCGACAAGGGAAGAATCATCAGTCCCTTGAAAGTGTTCCTGTTCTGCTTTTGCATAGGCTTCATTCAGGATCTCTTTTTTAAATATTTGAGGCGTCTGGGTTTGCCACAAATACTTGCGCTCAGGCGTATCAGTGATTACCTGGTCGTCATCCACTTTTTTGATCGTATCTTTTGCCGGCACCCCCACGACTGCCCCTCCAACATCTTCGGCGACTTCAATGCACTGATCAATCACCACTGTTTCTACAAAAGGTCGAACAGCATCATGCACTGCAACTAAATCCGCTTCCTTGACCTGCTGTAATGCATTAAAAATAGAGTCCTGTCGCTGCTCACCGCCCACCAGGCAACCAAAGTCCATATCAGGGGGCAATGCTGCCCTGCATATCGAACGGGCTCGTTCAAGATATTCAGCTGAAGTCGCAATAACGACCTGGCGTAATCCCTTAACAGGAGTAAACCGGGAAAGAGTATGCTCCAAAATAGATTTTCCCGCAATTTCAATAAATGGCTTGGGAATGGAGTGGTTCAGCCTCTCCCCGGAGCCTGCAGCAGGAATGATCAGCGCTACAGAGTTCACGACTAGAGTATTAAAATTGCATCTCCAAAGGCAAAGAATCGATAGTCGTTTTCCTGGGCCTCCTCATAGGCCTCCATCAGGAAGTCATAGCCTGCAAACGCAGCACCAAGCATCAGCATGGTGGATTCCGGACGGTGGAAATTGGTGATTACGGCTTCCGTAATCTTGAAATCGTACGGTGGATAGATGAATTTGTCTGTCCAACCAGTACTCGGCTTTGAAATTCCGCTTGCGGTAATACTCGTCTCAATCGTTCGAGCTGCGGTTGTACCACAGGCAACGACCTTTCTGTCTTTATCCTGAAGGGCTTCATTTATCTTTGCAGATGTCTCTTCCGAAATAAAATAATTTTCAGAATCCATGCGATGTTTTGTCAGATCCTCTACCTCGACCGGGCGAAATGTTCCCCAGCCGATATGCAGCGTTATCGGTAACAATTCGACACCTTTTTTCTCAAGTTTCTCAACCAGTTCATGGGTAAAGTGCATTGCTGCAAAGGGTGCTGCTACAGCACCTCGTTCTTTAGCAAAGATACTCTGGTATCGCTCCTTATCCTCTTCTACCGGATCTCGCTCAATATATGGAGGAAGCGGCATTTCACCGATCTCGTCCAGCCGCGTATACAGTTCTTCGTTGGTTCCTTCAAAAAGAAAACGGATCGTTCGGCCGCGCGAGGTCGTATTATCAATTACCTCGGCCATTAGGTCTTCACCAAACCAGAGCTTGTTACCGATTCGAATTTTACGGGCCGGCTCCACCAACACGTCCCAAAGCTTATTTTCCGGCATCAACTCTCGAAGGAGAAAAACTTCAATATCGGCTTCCGTCTTCTCTTTTTTGCCTTTCAGCCGGGCAGGAAAGACTTTGGTGTTATTATAGATTAAAACATCACCTTCATTTAAATACTTGTGAATATCTGCAAATGTCTCATGTTTTATTGATTCATCCTCTCGATCGAGAACCATCAATTTTGCTGCATCTCTTGGCTCAACGGGTTCTTCCGGAATATTGTATTCTTCAGTTTCAAACTTAAAATCAGTTAACTTCATTCTTTACCAGCAAGCTTTTATTTGAGTTGTATTACCGTTATCTTCTCGGAATTCAAAGCCTGTAAATATACTCCATTTTAACTGCCAGGACAAGTTCTTCTCTTTACATAATTTGGAGGTGTGCCAGAGTGGTCGAATGGGGCGGTCTCGAAAACCGTTGAACCGTTCTGCGGTTCCGGGGGTTCGAATCCCTCCACCTCCGCTCTCCTTCGTCAAGACTTCGGAGAGCAAGCTCTTTCTGACCTAGAAAATTATCCGGATTATCTATTGAATTTAAAAATTTTGCATATGTGGTACGTTTATGTTTTGGAGAGTATTGATCATGACTGGACTTACGTTGGATTCACCAAAGAACTAAAGAAAAGAGTAGTGGCACATAATGCAGGTAAAACCCAGTCAACAAAAGCTTATGCCCCATTTAAGCTAGGTGCTTTTGTTGCTGTTAATTCAAGGGAAAAAGCGCGTAATCTCGAAAAATACTTTAAAACCGGGTCAGGCATTGCCTGGATGAGTAAGCATATCGTTTGAATCAGAATCTTTAGTCTCCATAGCCTTGGCGAAGGAGATCCTCCACCTCCGCTCTTCTTCGTCAAGCCTTCGGAGAGCAAGCTCTTGAGTGACTCCGTCGGGAAGGCTTGACAAGCAAAAATTTAATTTGTGTTAAAAAGGTCAAATTCCTTTCCTATTCTGCAACTCTTTATTATAATTAACTGTTACCATTGAACGTTATGTGTATGTCTTACTGGAATGATGTTACTTTAAATGGCCTAATTTTATGAATAAGACTGGTTTAGTATTACTTTTCACACTCTCAATTTTTGTTGTTACCTCGGCGGTTTCCTTTGCCCAATTTCGCGATCAAGTAAACAGGGGAGACTTTTCGGGTCCTGTTGTACAACAACAGCGGCCTGAGCCCGGCAATTGGTCCAATCTGTTCAATATGAAGATGAGTCATTCCTATTCGATGACATTTTCCAGTTTCGGTGGACAATACCGAAACGTAAACGCCTATACCAACAGCATGGATTTCTTTTTTACTGATCGCTTGACCGGAGAGCTTGATATCTCACTTATGCACTCCCCGTTCGGTCAGGGTTTCTCAAATACCAATAACCAGTTAGGCGCCAACATTGTTATTAGAAATGCGGAGTTGAACTACCAGATTAGCGATAAAAGCAATATCTCAATCCAGTTTCAACAACATCCCTACTCGCCGTACTATTCTCCTTTTGGAGGCGGTCCGTTTGACTATTACGGATACAACCGATACTAACTTTCATCTATCCTGTTTGCTGTAGCGAATGACAAAGCCTGATAATGACAACAATTTTACACTAAACGCAGTTATCGGCTTTCTGAGCCTGTTGTTGCTGGTACTAATCATCGCCCTTGGAACACGCATTATCTTTCCCCGAATTGAAAATGAACGTGCTGAACAAACGACAGAACTCATTGGTAATATTATTCAAATTGAAGTACTTAACGGTTGCGGTGTTTCCGGATTAGCCAACCAATTCACATCCGCACTTCGCAAAAATGGTTTTGATGTAGTAGAAACAGGCAACTTTGAAAACTTTGATCTCGAAGAGACCATTGTCATAGCCCGAACGTTTGACAAGGAAAATGCGCAACGTGTAGCAGAAGCACTCGGAATTGCGGATCAAAATATCATTATTGAGGCTTCCGATGATTTTTACCTGGATGCCACTGTCGTAATTGGTTCCGATTACCAATCTTTAAACCTAAATTGATCATATGACCCAAAATGCCCAAACTAAGAAAAACGAACAACAATTCACAAGCATAAGCCCTTCCAAAACGGCAGATGCCGACAAGCTTGTTGAGGTTATCACCAATGCCCTCCTGGAAAAGAAGGGAGAGGAAATTACCATACTGGATGTTCACGAATTAACGACCTTAACGGACAAATTTGTAGTCTGTCATGCCACCTCTGAAGTACAAATCAAAGCGCTGGCCAACAGCGTCATCCAGGCGACTAAAGAAGAGCTGGGAGAATCCGTCTGGAAAGAAGAAGGACGCGAGTCGCGCCGATGGGTGATCCTGGATTATGTAAATGTGGTCGTCCACATCTTTAAGAAAGAATTGCGCGACTATTATGCACTCGAACGAATGTGGAATGATGCTGAAGTCACGAGAGTGGAAGACAATTAATGCACAATCAAAATATCAAACTTTTATTGCTGTCACTGGGTTTCCTGACGGCAGCATGTGCCTCCTCACATGAAAAAAAATCGATTCCCGAGGAATACGCAAACCTGGTTGAACTAACGCCGGTTTCTGGTCAAGAAGTTATAAAATCAAATGTTTATATCGATTCTGCACAAGTAATTGAGGAAGAAGACCGCTTGTCTTTGCTAATCCTGGGAACCTTTCCAGATGGATGCACCAACATCGGGCGTGCTGAACACCAAATTCACAACGACCGTATATCACTCTCGCTTGAGGCCTGGCGCCAGCCTGACCAAATGTGTACACAAGCGCTCGTAACATTTTCCTTTTTATACAGGCAGGTTCCCGAGGAATCACTGCGGGAAGCCGAAACTGTCACTGTCAACGAAACCGATTTCCCTATTAACCAATAATGCCTATGTCTTATCGCGTTCTGATTACTGAACCAATCGTGGAATCCGTCATCCAAAAACTGGAAGAACACTTTAAGGTAGAGGTGGGAGAACGTGGGCAGTTTTATGATGAAGCATCACTGCTTGAGGTGATTGGTGATTTTGATGCGCTATTGCCCATGCTCTCTAGTCCCGTCACTGATAAAGTCTTGAATGCCGGTAATCGTCTCAAGGTAGTGGCCAATCACGCGGTGGGATATAATAACGTTGATATTGAAGCAGCACAGCAGGCAGGCATTAAAGTGGCAAACACCCCCGGTGTGCTTTCTGAATCAAGTGCCGACTGTGCCATGGCGCTGCTGCTTGCAACTGCCCGCAAAATTGTTGAGGCCCAGGATTTTTTGTACGAGGGTAAATTTGATGGCTGGGATCCCCTCTCTTTTTTGGGGATGGAGCTCAATGGAAAGACGATGGGTATTTTTGGAATGGGACGCATCGGAAAAGCCGTTGCCCGAAGGGCAAAAGGATTTGGGATTTCTATTCTCTATCACAACCGCAACAGGGTTGAAAAAGAACTTGAGCAGGAACTCGATGCAGAATACATCCCGAAGCTGGAAACCCTGGCAGAGCGCGCCGATATTCTGAGCCTGAACTGCCCGCTCACGGATGAAACGCATCACGCCATCGACGCCGAGATGCTCAAACGCATGCCAAGCCATGCCCTGCTGATCAATACAGCCCGTGGCCCGGTAGTTGACGAGGAGGCGCTGGCCGAAGCACTTCACAATGGAGAAATCGGGGGAGCGGGGCTCGACGTCTTTGAAGAAGAGCCAGAAGTACATCCCCGACTCCTTACTGCGCCGAACTGTGTGCTAACGCCACACATTGCCAGTGCAACACATGAAACACGCAAAGCGATCGGCATGCTGGCAGCAAATGCTATCATCGGGGTGCTGGATGGAACACCTGATGAACAAATACCAAACTTGGTTCATGTTTAACTGGAGCTTTTTTTCCATTCTTTATTACATTGGGTAAATGGAAGAAAAGAACGCTTTTTACAAATATTCCTCGTATCTGCTCGCTGTTGCAGGGGGGTTGATACTGTGCCTGCTATTGCTGGAGGGTTGGCTTTATTATATTAAGCCCTATCCTGTGACTGAAGAATCGGGATATGTCAGCAGCCTGCAGGAAGCTGTGAATATCTACAACAATCAACATGATGAACTGCTTGATAACAGTCAGGACCTTGCAGAACGGCTCGAAGCACAATTGCAGGGCGGTGGATCCCGGCAAAACCTGTACCCATACATTCAGCAATATCCATCCCTTTGGGGTGTAACACTCTTCAAAAATGTGACGCCACAGGCTTGGAGCGGCTTTTCGTTCTCCAGCTATCCTAAAGAACTCATTCCTTCTTCGATTGGACCGGAAACCTATGTTGACGTTATCAAACAGAATAATGTTATCTCTTTTCTTTGTCGCATACAGTTTTCAATTGAAGACAGCAGCGGCGCCCAGGAATACGAGTTGTTTACAACGAGTCGAATTGAACAGGAAAATGCTCTGCCGATCGGACAGAGCCATGAGTTTGACCTACTTGCAGGACAGCAGGAATCGCTGCAATATCCTGCCGAACTTTCTTTTTTCGAGGTGTTTCCTGATTCGGCGCTTGGCTTCCGTGTCCTTTCCACCCAAAGTCGGGATTCTGTAGGTGTAGCCTTCATCCCTCCCGGTAGATATGGACAGACAGTAGACCAGTGGAATGAAAAGGCCTCGTTTTGGAGATCCCTTTTCTCGCTACTGGCCTACCTTTCCATTATGTTCCTTCTGTATGCATGGCTTGGCACCAAGAATAGCTGGCAGTCACTTTTCATTCAGCTCATTATTGTTGGCGTTGCGTGGTTTTTGTTCAGCTATATGCAGATACCCGAACGATGGATTCCGGGTTTCTGGTCCGGATCCCCATCTGCTCAACTCAGCATCAGCATATTAGCCAGGAATAGTCTTTTCGTATTTTTCATAGCTGATACCATCGCTCGCTTTTTAAGAAAGCGGAAAGTTCGCACAAATCACTCGAACTTTCTCCGCACTATGTCCGCTGCGGGCGTTTTTGGATTATTATCATCTGGTATAATTACCTTTGCTATTGGAGCCAGTTATGACCTGTTGACAACGGCGAATCTTTCGCTGTTCGATCTCCAAATTTTCCCGTCATCCTCTACCTTTTTCCTCTACCTCACGCTGGCGCTTCTGCTGTTTTCAGTAGGTTATGCCCTATACAGCATCAACACTTTTTTGCTGAAATCGGAATCCGATCCCTATAAACTGGTCCTTATCATCTCTTCAACCAGCTTTTTTATCGGGCTGATCTTTTTGCAGTTATACCTGCCTGACTGGCTGACACTTAACTGGGCGACCTGGATTTCGGGTGTATTTTTTGTCGGTATATCAGCAGTAGCCACGCTCAAAGCGAGATTTCCATATACCTTTTCGTCCTTTTCTGTAATTAGGGCTGTAACGGTGAGTAGCTTTCTTATCGCTATCATCGGTTACCCGGTTTTAAAAAATGCACAGTTTGTACGAATGGATAATGAACTTTTGCAACATGCCAGGGGGTTCCAGGTACGGGAAGACTCTATAGCACAGCAAGCCACCCGCGAGATGCTTGTCACGCTAGAAAAACAGTTCAGGGGCACTACTCAGCAAGCGCTGAATGAAAGAGTGCCCTTTTTGCAATCCCGTTTTAATCAAACTATTGAACAGTCCCTGACCCCCCAATTGCGCACCTATTCGTTCAACCTGCAGCTTATCAAACCGTCAGGCGATGTCGTTGCCGATTACTCAACTGACCTGAATGCCCCCAACTGGACCAATTTTTATGATCTCAGCTACCTGTCCGCAGCTACCGATATCGAGCGAATCACAAAAAACAGTAACCGCCCCATCATCCAGCTGCCACAACTGGAAAACAGCGCGCGCTACGATACGTTTTATCGTGGCTGGATCCCGATTTTTAGCTCCGAAAGTGACCAACAGATTGCCTGGATTCTTTGCTCCGTTTACCGCGAGCACCCCGATTTTGACAAACCGATTCGAGCAGTGCTTGCCTCACTTACCTATGCTGACTGGGATGAGTCGTTCCTGTTAATGGAATATCAAGACGGCGAACTGGTCCGCAGCAGCAAAGGTGGACTGGCTGGTCATTTTCCACGGTACAACACATTGAGAACAGCTGAAAAAGAAGCGTTGTCTGCCGATTCAGTACTCTTTTATTCAACCAATGAATTCCAGCAAAACTACCGCAATGTGTTGGTAGAAGTCGGGCAAGACAGTGTGATCAAAGCGAGTACCATCTATCCTAATACAAAAAACGAACTATTTGCCTTCTTCCGGTTCAGCTTCTCACTTTTCCTGGCCGGGATGGTTATAATCCCGTTCTACCTTTTGCTTACGAGGGGCAAATCAGCATTTCAGGGCTCACACCAACGATTTGAGCATCGGATACTGGACAACTTTTTAACTGCCACCCTCCTATTCCTGGGTCTTTTGATTGCTACTACCCATCTCGCTATTCACACTCAAAACAAAGAAATTGTAAGACAAGATCTCTATGACAAACTTGATAAACTGGCCAGGGACACCGAAAATGACCCTCAGTTTATCAAAAGTCTCAACTCCAACGCCCCTTTCACCATGCAGCCATTGGTGGCCCCGCTGAATGTGGATGCGGCATACTTTAAAAACAGGCTGCTCCAGGAATCGACCACACCTCAAATTTATCAGCAACACCTGCTGCCATCCACCCTGCCCTTTGACGTGTATAATGACCTGTATATCCAACAAAAAAGCCAAGTTACAGGTATGGTACGCCTGGCATCCCAGAACCTTCTAATTGGTTACCAATCACTGCTTTCTCCCCAGGGTCAACCAGTCGGAGCGGTGGCAATTCCCACCTTCATGGAATCACCCAAATATGATCAGCAACTGCTGGAAACCACTAGCTACCTGATTGTATTTTACCTATTTACCTTTGGCATCTTTATCGCTGCTACAACCTTCATTGCCAAACGGATAACTGTGCCACTACGCTCCATACAAGAGGGACTGAACAAAATTTCTGAAGGAAAACTGGATACTAAGATTCCAGTCAAGTCGGACGATGAAATTGCCTCGCTGGCCCGGGCCTACAACGGAATGGTCGAACGACTCAAAGAAGTTCGCCAGGAACTGGCGATAGCCGAACGTGAAGCGGCCTGGAAAGAGATGGCCCAGCAGGTTGCCCATGAAATCAAAAACCCGCTGACCCCGATGAAGCTCAATGTGCAACACCTGGAACGGCAGCTGAGCAACGGCACGCAAGACCTGGAAACCCTGACTTCAAATATCAAAAAAATTACCCGGAACCTGACCGAACAGATACAGACACTTAATAACATCGCCTCCGATTTTTCAAAATTTTCTAAGCCAATTAACGAGGAGTTCACAAAAGTTGATGTCAATGTCATCCTGCATTCGGTAGCCGAACTGTACCAGCAAGACCAAGGGACTCAGCTACAAACCGATCTTACAGAATACTCCATAAACGTGAACGGGGTTTCGGATGAACTCAGGCGGGTGTTCATCAACCTGGTAAAAAATGCGTTTGAAGCGATGCCGGAAAACGGGGGTACTATTAAGATTAAAAGCTATATTAAAGAGGGAAGTGCATTCTTTGCGGTTGAAGACGACGGGACAGGAATTTCAGAGGAGGATAAATCAAAAATATTTGTACCCAATTTTTCTACTAAATCCAGTGGGACGGGTCTTGGACTCGCAATTAGCAAAAAAATAATTGAAGCGCACAACGGGTCTATTACCTTTGCCTCAATTGAAGGAAAAGGAACTACGTTTGTTATTAAAATGCCGCTCTGGAGCTCCCAGTCTTAATCCTTACCTGCCATTTCAGAAGAAAAATTATCGTAACTGATGGTTTCCTTTTTCATGTTGGATTGCATACCATAAGCGTTCGCTGAAATTCCATATTTTTGTTTATACCGTGATTTCTTCTATTTGGCCAGATAAACAAAATTTGAAGAGTGAAGTCTCTAAGACACTCGTCATTGGGGGCCCTGTCATCATTGCCCAACTGCTGCAGATGTCGATGAACTTTGTAGACACCGTAATGGCCGGTAACCTTTCCGCACAAGATTTAGCTGCCATCGCTGTCGGAGGTGCCATCTATTTTCCTTTTATCATGCTCGCAGCAGGGGTATTAATGGCCCTCACCCCCATCGTCGCACAACTACTTGGAGCGCGCAACTTCCAAGACATCGGCCGAAATGCGCGACAGGGATTATGGTTAAGCCAGATGCTAGCCCTCCCGATCTTCTTCCTGCTGCGAAATCTTGGCGTGGTCATGGGGCTTATGGACGTTACACCCCAGATAATTCCCGTTGCACTGGGCTATCTCGATGCCATTTCCTGGGGCGTTTTTCCTCTTTTCGCCTACATGTCACTTCGTTTTTTTAGTGAGGGGCTCTCCATCACCCGGCCCGGGATGTATTTTGCTCTAATTGGCGTCTTTGTCAATATCTCGGCTAACTACGTGTTTATGTATGGCAAGCTCGGTTTTCCGGAAATGGGAGCTGTTGGATGCGGTTATGCTTCGTCACTAGTTGCGCTTATCATGTTTCTCTGCATGTTCACATTCACCGCCACGTTCGACTCATTCAAGAGATTCGAAATATTCAGCATATTTCGCATGCCCGCATGGAGCTACCTCAAAGAAGCACTTTCCGTGGGTATCCCGATCGGCATAAGTTCGGCAATGGAGGTCACCATGTTTGCTGTAATAAGTCTGCTGATGGGCACACTGGGAACCGATGCAGTGGCCGGACATCAAATTGCAATTAACTTCTCGGCAATGACTTTTATGGTACCCCTAGGGTTATCGACAGCAATAACCGCCCGGGTTGGTAATGCTGTGGGAGCCCGCTCTTTCCAGGAAGCCCGCAGGCGGGGAATGTTGGGCGTGGGGATGTGTATCATTTTCATGTGTTTTACAGCCACCGCAATGTTTCTCTTCCCGGAATTTATCACCAGCATTTACACCGACAACGCCTCGGTACAGTCGGTTGCCGTGAGCCTGCTCTATATCGCCGCCATTTTCCAGATCTCCGATGGCCTGCAGGTAGGTGGGTTTGGGGCCCTGCGCGGACTCAAAGACACGAAAATCCCGATGTTTGTGAACCTCATATCCTATTGGATCATCGGGCTGCCACTGGGGTACTATCTCGGTATCGTCCAACAAGTCGGTCCACAAGGACTCTGGATGGGGCTCATCGCCGGGCTCAGCTTAGCCGGCATTTTGCACAATGTCCGTTTTCATTACCTCACCAAACCCTCCAGAGAACCTTCCACTCAAATCTTTCGTTAAGACAGCAGGTATTGGTATACTGTGATTAACAGGGTGTGGAATAAGTATACCAACAACTTATGGAGAACAATGCACTATCGTATTTAAAGTGCATTAGGTATCATTTAAACACTTTTACAGTAGATACTTAACATCAAGCTATTGCCGTTTTATGGCTGCATATTTACAGAACATTGCAACTGCGGTACCAGACCAAATATACCAGCAAGATTTTCTTCGCGACAAGATGAAGGAATATCTGAGCGATGATCGCGCCACCCGCAGTATCATTCATCGCATCTATTCCCAATCCGGGATAGAAAAGCGACATACCGTAGTTAATGACTTCAATGCCAATGGGGATCCAAGACTGTTCTTTCAGCAGGACGGGTCTGTTGCAGCTCCTTCTACCGGCACCCGCAATTCGCTTTACTCTGAACATGCAAAAAAACTATTTGTAGATGTTGCCCGCTCCCTGATAACGGATACCCCCGATATTGAAGCCGATGACATTACTCATGTGATTACCGTTTCCTGCACCGGCTTTTTTGCACCGGGACCTGGTTATGAAATTGTAAAACAGCTAGGACTTTCCCGATCCACCCAGCGATTTCACCTGGGTTTTATGGGTTGTTTTGCAGCTTTTCCTGCTTTGAAAATGGCTAAATCATTTTGCGACTCCCAGGATGATGCCGTGGTATTGGTCATCTGCCTGGAGCTCTGCAGCCTGCACTTCCAGAGATCCAGAGAAACCGACCACCTAATCTCGGCCTCTGTATTTGCGGATGGTGGAGCTGGTGCTCTTGTAAGCAATCGTACGCCTCAGAATAATCAAACTGTTTACAAACTGGATCGGTTTGCCACATCCATCATAGAGCAGAGCGAGGATGATATGGCCTGGACCATCGGGGATACTGGTTTCGATATGATTCTTTCCACCTATGTGCCTGAACTTATCGAATCAAACCTGCAATCTGCTCTAAAACCTTTGCTTGAGGCCTATGATACTAATAAAGACCAGATCAACCACTGGGCCATTCATCCCGGTGGGCGGGCCATCCTGGACAAAGTGGAAAAAAATCTCGGTCTTGAAGTCCAACAACTTGCCTCTTCCAGGTCGGTACTCTCCGATTATGGAAACATGAGCAGTGCAACCATCCTTTTTGTGCTCAAACATCTTCTCGACCAGCCGATGCAACAATCGCCTGAACGCGTGTTGGGTATGGCCTTTGGGCCGGGCCTCACCGTGGAAAGCGGCCTTTTCCTCAAACAGAGAGGGTAACCGATGCCGTTGTTTCTCACCGAAAGAGCTACGGATATTAGGGAACGGATGGATGATCCCGACTGTGACAGGAAAGAACTCTTCAATACGTATCGACAATTCAGTGTCATCAACGCCCTTATTTCTCAGTGGGGCTCTGTTTACAAGCAATATATCAGGCCTTTCGCCCTGGCAAATGAACGAACTTGCAGTATTCTCGACATCGGATTTGGCGGCGGGGACATTCCCATAAAGCTGGCCCAGTGGTGCCGCGAAGACGGTATTACTCCGGTGATAACAGCTATAGAGACTGACAAACGAGCTTTTGAATTTATCCAGGATGTCAAATGCCCGGATTGTGTTTCTTTTCGCCTGGCGTCTTCCACAGAAATGGTTCAACAGAGCCGCAAGTTTGATTTTGTGATCTCCAATCACCTGCTGCACCACCTGGAGGATGTCACCTTTTACTCGTTGCTTGAAGAGGCGGAATCCCTAAGTTCGCACTATGTGCTTTTTAATGACATCGAGCGGAGTGATGTGGGGTACCTGCTATTCAACCTTTTATCGCGCCCCATATTTCGCAGTTCTTTTATAACTGAGGATGGACTTACCTCCATAAAACGCAGCTACACCCGCCGAGAGTTGCAACGAAAAGTACCAGATGGCTGGCAGGTCACCCCAATATTCCCCTATCGACTCCTTTTAACCTTTCGGCATGAATAAACTTCGTGATAAATATCAAGTGTGTATTATTGGCGGAGGACCAGTAGGCCTGTTCCTTGCCATTGCGCTGCGTCAGCGGGATATCGATTGTGTAGTCCTTGAAAAACGAACCGAACCAACCACCCATTCCCGGTCGCTTGGAATCCACCCCGTTTCCCTCGAACTAATGCAGGAAATTGGGTTGGCAGACGATTTTATTCAAAGGGGGATCAAAATTACAGAAGGCGTAGCGTGGGGAGACAATAAGAAAATTGGAACCCTCTCTTTCGAAAACTGTCCCGGCCCATACCCTTTTGTGTTGTCGCTGCCCCAGTACAAAACCGAGAGATTATTAGAAGATAAACTATATGAAATCGATCCAGGTTGCCTTTCCAGGGGAATTGAATTAGTAGACCTGGAAGAGACAGAATCGTCCGTAAACCTAACGCTTTCGAATAAGAAAAAAACGAAAAAAGTGAATTGTGATTTACTTATCGGCAGCGATGGCAAAAACAGTTTCGTAAGAAAGGCCGCAGGATTTGAGTTCCTGGGCAGGCGCTATCCTGATACGTATGTAATGGGGGACTTTTCTGATAACACCGATCTCGGTTCTACTGCAGCCATATTTTTACACAGCGCAGGACTTATTGAAAGTTTTCCCCTCGGTACCAATCGGAGACGGTGGGTGATTAAAACGGATAATTTTCGAAACGACCTGGATCGCGCTGTGCTGGAACGACTTGTTCGGAAACGGGTCGGGCATGAATTGCAGGATACCGAAAATTTCATGCTGAGTAGTTTTGGTGTGCAGGGATTCGTCGCAACGCCCATGGCGCGAAACAGGATTTTTCTCGCCGGGGATTCCGCTCACATCGTCAGTCCCATTGGGGGACAGGGGATGAATCTGGGTTGGCTGGACGCCTGGGAAATTGTTCAACATTCAGAGAAGATTCTCCGGGATAAGGCTGAGGTATCCTACCAAGCCAACCTGTATAACAAGGAACGGTCAAAAACGGCAAAAAAAGCCCTCAAACGGGCAGAAGTGAACATGCTGCTGGGAAGAAAAACGAGATTTCCCTATCCCAAAAATGGGTTGGTTTGGTTGATGCTGAATACACCACTAGAACGGTTAATGGCACGTATCTTTACCATGCGGGGTTTGCAAAGCTGGCCTTTTTAGTTTTCAACAGGAAAGGTCAACTGAAAATGAGATCCGTCATCATTGTTTTCGAACTCAATAGTTCCATCCAGTTTTTTTAGCATCACATCAATAATCCACATCCCGATGGTCTTACCACTACGAACCTCAAAATCATCGGGCAGGCCAACCCCATTATCAGAAATATCCAGCTTTACCTGGTCGGAGTCCCGCCGAAGATCGATTAAAATCCGCCCTTTATCCATCCCTTCAAATCCGTGCTTGAAAATATTGACAAGTAGCTCGTTGAGCACGATACCACACAACAGTGCTTTATTGGCCTGCAGATGAATATTTTCAGCATTGAGATCAATCTTGATCTCTTTTGGGAAATCACTCATCGTTTTTTCTATCTGCTCAGCAAGCTGCTTCAGGTAGAGACCCAGCTCTATATCCTTAAAAAGTCCCTTTTCGCAAAGCAGGTCATGCACCCGCATCATGGATTGTATTCGGGTATATGTTGTTTGAAGCAGATCCTTGGCACTATCATCTGTGACCGATGGCAACTCCATCTCAATCAACCCTGCAATCACGCTGAGATTATTTTTAACGCGATGATGGGTCTCGGTAAGCATCACCTCTTTTTCTTTAAGCCGGGAATGCAGCTCTTCAATCTGCCGCGTTCGCTCAATAGCACTAGACACATGAGAAGCCAGTGCCTGGAAAACCGGGATGTCGTGTGCAGTAAAGTCCTCATTTCGCCGGCGATTTATAGCCTGCAGCACTCCTATTACTTCATTTTCCTTGGTAATAAGAGGGACACATAAAATATTCTTTGTCGTAAACTCGTCAGACAAATCCCCCCAAAAGATGTCAGACTCTTCAACCTTGTTGGATAAAAAAGGCTTTCGGTTTTCCACTACCCAGCCGCCGATGCCTTTATGTCTTGGAATGCTTTTACCTTTAATATCTTCCTTTACGGGACCGGTAGGCAAACTGACGAAAAGCTCCCCGGTATCCTTATCCAGCAACATGAGAGAACTGGCTTCCGATTTCATTACGATACGGGTTGCTTCCATACTTTCGGCCATCAACGACTTAAGCTCTACTGTCCGATTGATTCCTTCAATCGTATCCAGCAATAGTTGTAGGCTCTCTTTTGACTGATCCTTAAGATCTGCTATTTGAGAAGAGTGGGCACTGAGTTCCTTTTCCATGCGTTTGGGGCTAGATTTTACTCAGAAACGTAAATGATTTTTTAATATCTCTGAAATGTTCTTTTGAAATAATCTAAAAAAATTACCATAAAACCCAAAAATACAGGCACTTATAAAAAATCCTAACAAAGGAAAAAGCCCGACAGATGATTGCCAGGCTCCACCTAACTGGTTATTTCTGGTTGTTATGCATTTTGCTCTTTTTCACTTTTGTAGTACTGTCTGAGTACGTAGTGCAAAATACCGCCATTTCGATAGTAGTCAATCTCGACCGGCGTATCAATACGGTTGAGCACGGTAAATGTAGTCACATCTCCGTTCGCATTTTTGGCTTCAACCTTCACTTCTTGTCTCGGCTTCAGATCGTCAGAAACATGAATAGTAAACTCTTCAGACCCATCGAGCCCAAGGCTGTCGGCAGATTCGCCTTCTTTAAACTGGAGGGGCAGCACACCCATACCCACCAAGTTGGAACGGTGAATACGTTCGTAAGACTCTGCAATCACGGCCTTAACACCAAGCAGAATTGTTCCTTTTGCAGCCCAGTCCCGAGAAGAACCAGTGCCGTACTCTTTACCGGCCAGCCCGATAAGCGGAGTATTATTTTCCCTGTATTTCATTGCGGCATCGTAGATTGTGGTGATCTCGTCATCTGGGAAGTACTTGGTGAATCCACCCTCTTTACCCGGCGCAAGTTGGTTCTTGAACCGAACGTTGGCAAATGTTCCGCGAGTCATAACCCGGTCGTTACCGCGACGCGAACCGTAGGAGTTGAAATCCCGCTCTTCCACGCCGTGCTCAATCAGGTATTGCCCGGCGGGACTCTCCTTCTTGATGTTGCCAGCGGGTGAAATGTGGTCAGTTGTAATGGATTGCCCCACCTTAACCAGGGCCCGTGCTCCTTTGATCGGAGCAATCCGCTCAGGATCTTCGCCCATATCCATAAAGAAGGGTGGCTCCTGGATGTAGGTTGACTCTTCTTTCCATTCATAGAGCTCTCCGCCACCGACGGGAATTTTGTCCCATTCTTCTGATTTGAAGATATCTCCGTACTGTTTGTTAAATAGCTCGGGACGAATCGCACTATCGAGGTGCTCGGCAATTTCATCCGATGTCGGCCAGATATCCTTCAGGTAAACGTCATTACCATCTTTGTCTTTGCCGAGAGGTTCATTCTCAAGATCAATATCCACAGTTCCGGCAAGCGCATAGGCAACTACCAGCGGTGGTGAGGCCAGGTAGTTGGCTTTTACATAAGGATGGATACGTCCCTCAAAGTTACGGTTGCCTGAGAGGACGCCAGCCACAATCAGTTCCCCATCTTTGACAGCATTTTCTACTGCCTGGGGCAGCGGGCCGGAGTTACCGATGCAGGTGGTGCAACCATAGCCCACCAAGTTGAAACCGAGCTTATCCATATAATCGGTAAGCCCCGCTTCTTCAAGATAGTCGGTAACCACGCGTGAACCGGGAGCAAGCGAAGTTTTGACATATGGCGGAACTTTGAGTCCCTTTTCAAATGCTTTCTTTGCCACAATTCCCGCACCCAGCATCACACTTGGGTTGGAAGTGTTGGTACAACTGGTGATGGCCGCAATGACGACATCTCCGTGTTTCATCTCAATTTCTTGGCCATTCTTGTAAGTGCCTTTATTGGCCAGCTTTTCCTGTGCTAGGTTAAAGCCCATCGTTGGATCACTGCTTGTCAGGCTGCTCTCAAACGTTGACTTCATATTCGGCAGCGTGATACGATCATGCGGCAGCTTGGGCCCGGCCAGTGATGTTTCCACATCTCCCAAGTCCAGCTCCAGCGTATCGGAAAACTCAGGATCAATAGTATCCTTGGTTCGATACAGCCCCTGCTCTTTCATGTAACGCTCTACCAGCTGCACTTGCTCTTCAGAGCGACCGGTGCGACGCATGTAGCGCATTGCCTCATCATCCATCGGGAAGAAGCCCATGGTGGCACCATATTCGGGGGACATGTTTGCAATTGTTGCCCGATCAGGCAGACTCATATTTGCCAGGCCATCACCATAAAATTCCACAAACTTACCGACTACGCCGTGGCGACGCAGCATCTGGGTGACGGTGAGCGTCAGGTCGGTAGCGGTAATACCTTCTCGGAGCTTCCCGGTCAGTTTCATACCGACAACTTTAGGCACCAGCATATGGATCGGCTGACCCAGCATGGCAGCTTCCGCTTCAATACCACCGACGCCCCAGCCAAGGATTCCCAGGCCGTTAATCATGGTGGTGTGCGAGTCGGTCCCCACCAGCGTGTCGGGATAGGTGATCAGGCTGCCGTCGCTATCCTCTTTGGTGAAGACTCCCTGTGCCAAGTATTCCAGGTTCACCTGGTGGACAATTCCACGTCCGGGGGGGACGACTCGAAAATTATCGAATGCTTTCTGTCCCCATTTCAGAAACTCATAACGCTCTTTATTGCGCTCAAATTCTCGCTCCACATTGTGCATAAAGGCGTATTCCTGTCCGAATTCATCAACCTGTACAGAGTGATCGATCACCAAATCCACAGGGACCTGCGGATTAATGGAGTTTGGATCTCCACCCATACGCTCCATGGCCGAACGCAGGGCCGCGAGATCAACGACAGCAGGTACGCCGGTAAAATCCTGGAGCACAACGCGCGAAGGCTTAAACGGGATCTCGCCTTCGGGATTTTTGGCATTATATTTGGCAAGACGTTCAATATCATCCTCTGTTACTGCGTAGCCATCATATTCTCTCAGTACCGCCTCAAGCAGGATGCGAATCGTAAATGGAAGCTTGTTTACATTTCCATACCCAAGGTCTTCAATTTTTTTCAGGCTGAACAGATGGGCTTTACCACTTCCGGTATCAAACGCCTGCCGTGTTTCCTTTCGTAGGTTGCTGTCGCTCATTTTTTATTAAAATCTTTGATTATATGTTGGTTTTGCCTTTTTCGATCACTGCAATTTACGACTATTTTTGTAGAATTTCTTGTGCCTCGCCCTCAAATTTTGGGGATCACGGCTATTTAAATCTTTGAATGCCACTCTACTTTTGTCTCTATTCTTTAATACGTTTTTTTCATTGCAAGTTGTTTTTAAGAAGCCTATTTTTCGAGACTTCACAAAAAAGCAATTATAATCTGGAATTATTGTGGACACAACAAGTTTTAAGACATACACTGCAAAACCCAGTGACATAGAAAAGAAATGGGTTCTGCTGGATGCGGAAGATCAGCCCCTTGGGCGACTGAGCAGTAAAGCGGCTACAATTCTACGCGGTAAGCATAAGCCAGAGTTTACTCCTCATATGGATACCGGCGACAACGTTGTTATTATTAATGCTGAAAAAGTTAAGCTTACTGGTAAGAAGTGGCAGGATAAAGAATATTTTCGCCACACCGAATATCCCGGTGGAGAACGTTTCACCACTGCAGAAGAACATCTTGAGAAAGATCCAACCTTCCTGGTCAAAAATGCCGTAAAAGGGATGCTTCCAAAGAATCGTTTGGGAAGCAAGCTGCTGACAAACCTGCGCGTTTATGCTGGTCCGGTGCATCCGCACACAGCACAGCAACCTGAAAAAATTGAATTAGACAGTTAATTAGGATTATGCCTCAGAAGAACTTTATAGGAAGACGTAAAACATCGACCGCCCGACTCTATATTCAGCCGGGCAACGGAGATTTCGTTGTGAACGGACGTGAGCTGGACGATTATTTTAAAACCCGTGCTCACAGAAACCTCGCCATCTTTCCGCTGGAACTGACCGAGAATAATGAGAAATTCGATATCAAGGTCACCGTTCGCGGTGGTGGCATGACTGGCCAGTCCGGTGCCATTCAGCTTGCACTGGCTCGTGCACTCGATGATCACGATGAAGAGCTGCACTCCGTACTGAAAGAACATGATCTGCTGACACGAGACGATCGTATGGTAGAGCGTAAGAAGTACGGTCAGCCTGGTGCACGGAAGAAATTCCAGTTCTCCAAGCGATAATTTTCCGAGTTTCGGATTGCGGGTTGCGCGTTCAAGCTACGATATATTCTTTTCAAATTTTCAACACGCTATCTCGAAACACACAACACGAAGAACTTAATCACACATACACAGCGACCTAGTGCGCCGAGTGCTCATCCCGGGACATCCGAGGGTGAGTTAGCGCCAGGAACGACCTGTGTAGAGGCCTAACTCAAATAGAAATCACATAAAATATATGCCAACTGCACCCAATCTAGAAGAACTACTGCAATCTGGTGCCCACTTTGGACACCTTACCCGTCGATGGAATCCCAAGATGAAGGAATTCATCTTTATGGAACGCAACGGGATTCACATCATAGACCTGAAGAAAACAGAGAAGTACCTGCAACAAGCGCTCGAAGAAGTTGCCAAACTGGCACGAGCCGGCAAAACCATCCTTTTTGTAGGAACCAAGAAACAATCACAAGATATTGTTAAAACGGAAGCGATCCGCTGCGGCATGCCGTACGTTACGCATCGCTGGCTTGGGGGTATGCTCACCAACTTCTCCACCGTCAAGAAAAGTATTGGACGGATGGAAGAGATCGACCGAATGAGCAAAGACGGTACGTTTGAAGACCTCACCAAGAAAGAGGCCCTGATGCTGGAACGCGAACAGGACAAACTCGAGCAGACTCTTGGCGGAATTGCCAACATGAATCATCTGCCTGGTGCCGTCTTCATTGTCGACACAATCAAAGAAAATATTGCCGTTAAAGAAGCTGTCAAGCTTCATATCCCTATCGTTGCGATGGTAGATACCAACAGCGATCCGGATATTCCGGACTATATTATTCCCTGCAATGATGATTCCGCCCGCACCATTCAGCTCATTACCTCCATGGTAGCAGATGCCATTATTGAAGGTAATGCAGAACGAGAAGCGCAGAATGAGGAAGAGCTTCTTGAACAAGCTGCTGAAGAGGCTAAAAAAGCGGAAGAATCGCAGCGCAAACGTCGTACACGTCGAAGAAAGTCTTCTGACGACTCAGACTCTGAGGAAGAAGAGGATGGACAGGACGAGGAAGTTACTGACGAGGACGACGACAGCAGTGACGAAGAGGAATAGTTTCCTGTTCCAGGTTATTTCAACAAACAAAATCCCAAAAAATTAACTTTTCGAACAGAAATGAGTATTTCTGCATCTGATGTAAAAAAATTACGAGATCAAACCGGGGCCGGCATGATGGACTGTAAAAAGGCTCTGGAAGAAGCAGATGGTGATTTTGACCGAGCGGTCGAAATCCTGCGTAAAAAAGGCCAAAAACTTTCAGAAAAACGTGCTGACCGAGAAGCCGACCAGGGACTGATCGTCACAAAAGTTAGTGATGACGGGTCCAAAGCTGCTGCCCTTGAAATCAACTGTGAAACGGATTTCGTTGCTCGAAACGACGATTTCCAGAAAAGAG
Source organism: Aliifodinibius sp. S!AR15-10 (assembly GCF_031569985.1). Taxonomy (NCBI): domain Bacteria; kingdom Pseudomonadati; phylum Balneolota; class Balneolia; order Balneolales; family Balneolaceae; genus Fodinibius; species Aliifodinibius sp. S!AR15-10. Next base: position 22,519 of record NZ_JAMQKA010000060.1, read on the forward strand.
CTGACTCCTTTGTCAACCTCGTGTTTGAGCAGGATATTGAGACGGTCGACGAACTGCTGAAAACAAAAGTTGACGGACTCACCGTTGCTGACCATCTCAAAGATATGATCGGCAAGATTGGTGAAAAAATTGAGATTGCCCGTGTTATCCTTGCAAAATCCAACGGGCAGCTTGTTTCCTACATCCACCCTGGGAATCAACTCGGAGTGCTGGTCGAATTTGAAGGCAATATCTCTGATGATGATGTTGCCAAAGACGTGGCAATGCAGGTTGCGGCTATGAAGCCTATTGCCGTAAACCGCGATGGCGTTGACAGTTCTGTAGTCGAAAAAGAGCTGGAAATTGCCAAAGATCAGCTTTTGAACGAAGGCAAGCCTGAAGAGATTGCAGAGAAAGCAGCGCAAGGTAAGCTTCGACGCTTTTACGAGGAGCATGTTCTGCTGGAGCAAAAGTTCGTTAAGGACAACAGCCTTTCGGTTCAGGATTACCTGAAACAAAATGAGGCTCCGCTGGTGAAATCTTTCCACCGGCTCCAGTTGGGAGAAGACTCCTAATTCAATCATTTTCCCAAAAAAAGGTTACCAATTCGGTAACCTTTTTTTTATATATAAACGATCTAAAAAATAAACTCAGCACAGTGGCAAAAAAGTATCAACGGATATTACTTAAACTCAGTGGAGAAGCGCTTTTAGGTGAACAGGGACACGGCATCGACGGCAATATTCTCTCCCAGTATGCTGAAGAAATTAAGGCATTACATGATGAAGATATTGAAATAAGTATCGTTATCGGTGGCGGCAACATTTTTCGTGGGGTGAAGGGTGCCACGGAAGGGATGGACCGCGTGCAGGGCGATTATATGGGAATGCTCGCTACCATGATTAACAGCATGGCCCTGCAGGATTCGCTGGAACGACTGGGTGTCTATACCCGGCTGATGTCGGCCATTCGCATGGAGGAAATTGCAGAGCCCTATATTCGAAGGCGTGCCATTCGCCACCTTGAAAAGGGCCGGGTTGTAATCTTTGGCGCCGGAACCGGAAATCCTTATTTCACGACCGATACCGCCGCTTCTCTCAGGGCTATCGAGGTTGAAGCTGATGTGATCCTCAAAGGAACACGCGTGGATGGCATTTTTGATTCAGATCCGGAAAAAAACCCAGACGCCGAGAAGTTCTCCGTTATTACTGGGGAAGAGGTGCTCGACCGTCGTCTAAACATTATGGATTTGACAGCATTTACTCTTTGCAGGGAAAATCATACCCCCATCATTGTATTCAATATGAACGTTCCTGGGAACCTTAAGAAAGTTGTAGTCGGGGATGAATCGGTGGGATCAAAGGTCGTGTGGGATAATGAGGTCGCAGGGTAATGGATTCCTAACTACCTGCTAATCACCTAACCTCAACTCTGAAAGGCATTTTATTCCTTTTCCTGGACATTTAAAAGTGTGGGGTAGTTTGGGAAAAGAACCAGTTTTTTTAAATTCTTTAGCTGACTTATTGCACCGGCAATAATATCAACATTAAAATAGACGAGAGCGAATTATGATACCTCAGGAGCTACAATCAGTTATTGATGACGCCAACAAGCAGATGGATGAAACTGTAAAGTTCTTCAAGAAAGAGCTTTCCCATGTACGTGCAGGAAAAGCCCAGCCATCGCTGCTCGATGGTGTCAAAGTTGATTATTACGGGAGCCAAACCCCGCTCAACCAGCTGGCCAGTGTCAATGCACCAGAAGCACGCCTGCTGACAGTGCAACCATATGACAAGTCGGCTCTCGAGGATATTGAAAAAGCAATTATGTCAGCCGGGCTGGGACTAAATCCAAATAATGACGGTAATATTATCCGGATACCGCTGCCCATGCTCACTGAAGAACGCCGGGAGGAGCTGGTCAAACGCTGTGGAGAAATTGCTGAAGAAACACGCATCAGTATTCGCAATACCCGGCGTGAAGCGAATGACCAGATAAAACAGATGGTGAAAGAGGAGTCCTTTTCTGAAGATGCTCTTTATGAAGCAGAAGAAGAAGTTCAACAAATTACCGACAAGCACACAAAAAAAATTGACGAGCTACTGAGCAAAAAAGAGGATGAGATCAGAACGGTATAACCATTTCCTCAAATCACAATTTCCAATATTTCAATAAGCATATAATTCTATTCCTTTCATTAGCAGTTTAGTGGGTGGAGGTTGTTTGCAATTTGCTTTTTGTCATTTGTCTTTTTCTAGCACATGTATATATCCGAACTTGAATTACAGGGTTTTAAAAGTTTTGCCTACAAGACCAAGGTAAAGTTTGACAGTGGTATAACAGCTATTGTCGGCCCCAACGGCTGTGGAAAGTCCAACATCGTGGATTCCATGCGCTGGGTACTGGGAGAACAGCGCCCCACCCTGCTTCGCTCTTCAACCATGGCCAACGTCATTTTCAATGGCACCGCACAGAAAAATGCCCTTGGCATGGCGGAAGTCTCCCTCACATTTATCAACAACAAAGGTTTGCTGCCTACGGAGTACAGCGAAGTTACTATTACGCGCCGTCTCTATCGCTCCGGGGAAAGTGAATATCTAATCAACGGCACCACCTGCCGGCTAAAGGATATCAACGAGCTTTTTATGGACACCGGCATGGGCTCAGATGCCTATTCGGTTATTGAGCTCAAGATGGTTGAGGAGATCCTGAATGACAAGAGTGATCGCCGCCATCTTTTTGAGGAAGCCGCTGGCGTGACCGGCTATAAAGAGAAACGAAAAAAGACGTTCCGGAAGCTGGAAAGCACCCAAAAAGATTTGCAGCGCGTAGAGGATATCCTTGTTGAAGTTCGCAAGAATACACGATCGCTGGAGCGGCAGGCTGACAAAGCCCGAAAGGCCAAGAAGTATCGCAAAGAGCTGGAGCATCTCGACAAGGCGCTCAGCAAGCACCAGTACCAGAACATCCAGGATGAACTGGAACCGTTGCAAGGGCGTATCAAGAATGCCGACAAGGAGAAAAAGGAGATCCAGGCTAACCTTGAAGAGCTGGAAGAGGCCGAGGAGACTGCCCGCAACCTGCTTACAGAAAAAGAACGCGAACAGGCAGAGGCACAACGCCGTGTCTCACAATTGCAGAGTACAATTCGGGATGCCGAGACAGAACTGCAGATCACCCAGGAGAAGATCAGCAATGAAAAAGGGGTCATAAAGCAGTATTCAAAAGATATTGAGCAGGCCGAGACAGACCTGGAAGAGCTCCGTGAAATTTTTGAGAGCACCAACAACAAACTTGAATCTTTCTACGATGAATTACGGCGAGCCGAGAAGAATCTTTCCGGCTCCAAAGAGAAGTATTCGGAGATTCAGCAATCCTTCACTTCCGAACGCAATGAACTGAACAAGCTTGAACAGCAGCAGAGCAAGACCAACCGCGAGCTCAGTGAGCTGCAGAACAAGCGGATCCGAATTGAATCGCGTCTTGAAAACACAGAAGAGGATCTGCAGCGAATTTCCAACGAGATATTTGATTTAGAAGAGCAGATCCGAAATCTAAAGCAGGAGCGCAGCGGGCTTCAGAAAAAGGTGGAAGATGCGCGCGAGGAGCGCGACGAGATAGAGAATATGATCTCCCAGGCCCGGCAGCAGCGGCAGGATCTGAGTGAAAAACGTGATGAACTTAAGGATGAAATCCGAAGCTACCAGAGCAAGCTGGACTCCATCCACTCGGAGATCGATCTTTTGCAGGATATCGCCAACTCCAACGAGGCGTTCCCCTCCAGCGTGCTGTATCTTTTGGAGCAACACCAGGATCAGTTTGATCTGTTGGATGTGGTTTCTAATGTATTGGCTACCGATGAACAACATTCCGTGGCCCTGGAAAGTGTGCTGGGCAATGCCCTAAATTTTGTGGTTGTTAATTCACTTCAGGCTGCACGCAAGGCCGCTGCCATCCTCAAAGAACAAGACAAAGGACGTGCCACCTTCATACCGCTAAATCAGCTGGCTAATGATCATGAAGTGATGAACGGGGCCCTTTACCACCAGGTTGAGACCGAGCAACAGTTTGACGCTCTCAACAAACTTTTGCTCGGTAATGTCCTGGTTTTTGACTCAATCGAAGAGGCTTATGATTCACTTGCCGGCACCCGAAATATTGGCGTAACCCTGGATGGCGAAGTGATCACCTCCCACCAGTTTTTCCAGAGCGGCAGCAAGAGTAAAAATGCCGGCATGCGGGTGGGACTCAAGGACAAAATTGAGAAACTGCAGGAGAAGGCCCAAAAGACACAGACCAAGATGGAGGCCTCGCAGAATGAACTGGAGGAGGTCACCCGAAAGTATGAATCGATCAACGTTCAGGAGCTGGAGCAGGAGCTAAAATACGGGGAAAACAGGCTCCGTCAGGTGGAGCAAAAGATCAACAGTGCTACCTCAAAGATCCAGATTTATGAAAAGAATATCGGTGAGCTCAAAAACCGTCGCCAAAATAAAATAGACAGCGAGGATTCCGCACAGGAAGAACTGCAGGGGATTGAACCACGCCAGAAGGAACTGAAAGAACAGCTGGCTGAAATTGAGCTGAAGCAAAAAGAAAAACGGGAATCACTCGAACAGCTGGAAGAAGAACGCTCTATCGCACAAAGCCGCTACAATGATGCCCAGCTGACGCATCAGGATATGAAAAACAAGGTGGAGAACCACGAGCGGGAAATCAAGCGCGCCGAGGAGGGTATAAAAAGCCTCAAACAGCGGCTTACTCAACGTTCTGAACGCAAGGAAGAAGCGAAGTCACGCATTAAAGAATACAAGAAGAAAATTGAAACGCTGGAACAGAAACTCGGTGAGGCACGTGAACAGAAAGAAGAAGCGGACGAGAACCTGGAGAAAGCTCAAGAAGCCAATGCCAAACAGCGAGGACGCATCAATGAAATTGAGAAGGACTTGAAAGAACTGCGCCACCAGAAAGAGGTCAATATGGAGCTGGTTCACCACCTCGACAAAGCGCATGAAAAGTTTGAAATGCAGGCCGAAAACGTCACAGATCATATCTGGGAAACCTACGGTATCCTGATGGACCAGATTGGGGAGGAGCTCCCGGAGGACAAGGAGCCGGACGAGGCCAAAGAGCGCATTGCCTGGCTGAAGCAGAAGTTAAATAAAATCGGGGAAGTAAATCCCCTGGCGATTGAGGAGTTCGAAGAGGAGAAGGAACGACTTGAGTTTTATGAAGAACAGATCAGTGATCTCCAAAAAGCGGAAGAAGAGCTCCGGGAGACGATCAGCGAGATCAATAAAAAAGCCACTGAACAGTTCAACGAGACGTTCGAGCAGATACGGTCCAACTTCCAGGATGTATTCCACACGCTGTTCAATGAGGATGACTTTTGCGATCTCGTTATAGAAGAAGATGTGGAGGATCCGCTGGAGGCCAAAATTGAGATCAAGGCAAATCCGCGCGGCAAGCGTCCTTCCAGCATAAACCAGCTTTCCGGTGGTGAAAAAACGTTGACCGCTATCGCCCTGTTGTTCGCAATCTACCTTGTGAAGCCCTCTCCCTTCTGTGTGCTTGATGAGGTCGACGCTCCCCTCGATGATGCCAATATCGAACGCTTTGCAGCGATGATTAAGCGATTCAGCAATGATACCCAGTTCATCATCATCACCCACAACAAGAAGACCATGAGCAAGGCGGAGATGATGTACGGGGTCACTATGCCAGAAACTGGTATCAGCCGTCTGGTGGGCGTGCAGATGGATGAAATTCCAGCGGGATAATTTCGCTATCAGCGATTTCAACTTACGACTATGAGAGCATGCGCTTTTCTCAATGATCCAAAACTCCTTTCGCTTATCTTTTTGTTATGGATTGGTGCTGCATCCCCTCATCCTTCCCTGGCCCAGATAAATGACGAGTGGACCTCCGAGTTTTCCACAGTGGGGATTTTCTCCTCTCCCAGGGCAGCTGATCTGGATCTTGATGGAGTAAAGGATCTTATTGTGGGGGCCGGGCGACTGGAATTTCAACAAACTGACAGTGCCGTTATTGCTGTTTCAGGAGCAACCGGAGAAATGCTTTGGAATGTATCCGCCAGAGATCAAATATTTGGTTCTGCTGTGCTGAAAAGAATAAATAAAGACGACGTTCCGGATGTGGTAATTGGTGGACGATCTGCCGTTCTGAAAGCGATCGACGGGAGGAACGGTCACATTCTCTGGGAATTTTTCCCGGATGCCGACAGCCTCGAACTCAACACCCGGGGCTTCTTCAATTTCTACAACCCTCAGTTTATTCCAGACCAAAATAGTGATGGCAAAGATGACATTTTGGTATCCAACGGGGGAGATGTGACGGCTGCTCCCGATGATCTTGATCGGCCAGCGGGCAAACTAATGATTATCGATGGACAGCTTGGGACCCTACTGTACAGCGCGATGATGCCCGATGGCAAAGAAACCTACATGTCGCCCCTGGTTGCCCGAATGCACCAGGAAGAAGAGGAGCTAACGATTATATTTGGTACGGGCGGTGAAACCATCGGCGGACACCTGTACAGTACCACCCTGAGTGCCCTGAAAAATCAGGACATCTCAGGGGCTGCGATCCTTGCTTCAAGCGAAAGCAAAGGATTTATAGCGCCTCCCGTGCTTGCCGACATAACTGGTGACGGGTATTATGATATCGTAGCTAATGCTGTTGACGGAAGGATGTTGGCGGTCAATGGCAGAAACAACAAGATGCTCTGGCAAACCACCATCGAAAATGCAGAGGCGTACAGCTCTATTGCGGTGGGACACTTTGATAGTGACAGCACGCCGGATTTTTTCTCGACGTACGGGTTGGGCGCCTGGCCCGACCTGTTGGGCTCCAAACAAGTGATGGTCAATGGGAAGACCGGGGAGATTACATTCCAGGATTCGGTCGGAATCCTGCAGACAAGCAGCCCTGCTGTTGCCGACTTCAATAGTGACGGCTTTGATGATGCCCTGCTCAGCGTTAATTTTGTAATCGTCGAAAAGAGAATTTTCAAGATAATGCACAACATGCTTGTTGTCTTCGATTTCCATAAAGACAACATTTATCAACTTTCCGACTATCAGCCCGGCGTAAACCTCTCCTCAACACCCTGGGTGGGAGACCTGGATGGAAACGGGAAGCTCGATATCGTTTTTTGCAGCATGACTGAAACTCGCAATACCACTTCCATGAATGGCTTCAGAATGACCCGATTAAGCACAGATATCGTGATCACCTCAGAAATAAAATGGGGAGCCTACATGGGCAGCGAGTACAATGGAATATACAATGAATAAACCACTGACTTGTGTTACAGAATTACCCATTTAACGTGGGTTTGATATAAGAGCCTTACACGTGGACAATCGGCACGGTTCAATTCCCTCCTTGAGGAGGGTGCCTAAATTCCGTGGATTTTCGGAATTTGGGCGGGAGGTGTTCTTCACCCTTAACCCATCCAAGAAACAGTGAGAAATGCGAGTTTAACTCCACAACCGGTCCCAGGATCGCATCTCATCCCACTCGGGTGTCGGCGCAAACAGCTCTTCTCCCTCAATGAGATATTTTTCTACCACATCTTCATTGAGTTCTACGCCTAATCCCGGTGTCTCCGGCACTTTTACATATCCATCCTGCACAATCGGTTTTTCAACCTTGGTCACCAAGTCCTCCCACTCAGGGTTGTCGACAGCGTGATGCTCCAGCCACATAAAGTGCTCCGTGGCAGCCGCACTGTGCACACATCCCATGAATGAGACCGGTGAGGCCGCGTGATGATGCATAAACGCCACGCCATTTTGAGCGGCATAATCACCAATACGTTTGGTCTCTAGTATGCCACCCGCCGTATTCGGGTCGGGGTGCACAATTCGGACCGCCTGCTTGTCGATGAGCTCTTTGAAGCCGCCTTCCAGCATGTAAATGTCTTCACCTGTCTGTGTAGGCGTGGTTGTGGATGTAGTAATCTCCCGCCACTGATCTGTGTAGAACCAAGGGATCAGGTCTTCCATATAGGCCAGGCAATACGGCTCTGCAGCGCGCGCAAGCTTTATCGCCTCGTTGACACCAAAGTGTCCCCAGTGATCGGTGCCCATTGGAATTTCATACCCGATCTGCGAGCGCATTACATCCAGGTATTCCATCAGCCTGTCGATCCCCTTTTCAGTAATCTGAACCCGTGTAAAGGGATGCTCCGTCCGATTATAGCCAGTGTGCTCATATTGCCAGGGTCGCAGATCCCCATCCGGTGCATTGACGACGGTGCCCGGAATACCCTCCAGCAGGTTGATCCCGATATCCATCTTCAGTGCCGTATAGCCCTTGTCGATGCGAGCCTGCATCCTGTTGGCATACTCCTGTGGATCCTCAGAAACAGTGGTATCACAGTAGACCCGAACGCGATCGCGATACTTGCCGCCCAGCAGCTGGTAAACCGGCACGCCGTATGCCTTGCCGGCCAGGTCCCACAGTGCCATCTCCACCCCGGATACCCCACCGCCCTGCCTGCCGTGGTGCCCAAACTGCTTGATTATTTTGAAGAGCCGCTCCACGTTGCATGGATTCTCTCCCAACAGGCGACTTTTCAACATCAATGCGTATTTTTTGCTTGCTCCATCACGTACGTCACCGTGTCCCACAATTCCCTGGTTGGTATAGATGCGAATGATGGGCGTGCGAAACACCACGTCGCTGATCTCTGCTATTCGCAGGTCTGTTATCTCCAGGTCAGAAGGATTGGAATTTCGGTTTATATTCTGTGTTGCATAGGCCAACTGGTCCTCTATCGGGGCCAGGGTCATCCCGGCCAGGCTAAGTCCACCAAGCCCCATCTTCTTGATAAAATCCCGTCGACCATCCTTGTTTTTTTGATTTTCCATAGTACTGTTATTTGTCTTTTTAATTATTGCTTATTAACGCGATATCCCACTTGGTTCTCGTCATTCCTACTTTACTCAAAACTCATGCAGTTTCAATTTCTAAACTATCCTTACGTTTTTAAAACGAATGCCCTTTCGTGAACATAATCACCCGGGGTGATTTTTTTATTTCACCCGGGGTAAATTTATAAATCACCCCGGGTGAAGTGACCAAAACATAGTTAAAGCTTTTTACTTTGATCCCAATAACTTGACTATCCTTTGGTATTACTGGTTTAAAAGAACACCCAGCCCTTTCACAGGCTGGATGTTTCTACAATATGGACACTTAGGGAAAATTGGCCAACCCTTAGGGCTGACCTGTCCAGGTATCATGCTCTTATTTTAGCTCCACAGCCGGTCCCAGGAACGCATTTCGTCCCATTCAGGAGTGGGAGCAAAAAACTCGGCTCTATCTTCCAGGTGCTCTTTCACCACTTCTTCATTCAATTCTACTCCAATGCCCGGGTTATTCGGCACGGTGATGTAGCCATCCTCAACAATCGGCTTGTCGATTCCGGTGACGAGATCCTCCCACCAGGGATCGTCGACCGAGTGATGCTCCAGCCACATAAAATTTTGCGTAGCTGCCGCACTGTGCACACTGCCCAGAAACGATACTGGTGAAGCCGCATGGTGCATCATCATTGCAATACCGTTCTGCTCGGCATAATCCCCAATTCGTTTGGTCTCCAGGATACCGCCCGCTGAGTTCGGATCGGGATGTACAATGTTCACGGCTTGGCTGTCAATTAAAGGCTTGAATCCTTCCAGGCCATAGATATCCTCCCCCGTCAGCGTGGGTGTTGTGGTGGACTCCGTAATCTCCCGCCACTGGTTCGTGTATTGCCATGGAATCAGGTCTTCGACATAAGCCAAGGTGTAGGGCTCTACGGCGCGAGCTATTTTGATCGCCTCATTCACTCCAAAATGTCCCCAGTGATCGGTGCCCAATGGTATTTCATAACCGATCTTCTCGCGCATGACAGCCACATATTTGACCAGTTCTTCAATGCCCTTCTCGGTTATTTGTACTCTCGTAAAGGGGTGCTCCGTCTGTCCATAACTGCCGTGTTCCGGGTACCATCCCCGCATTCCCCCGGGTTGATTCTCCCAAAATTCCGCATTAACCAGTGTCCCGGGAATATCAGCAATTAGGCCGATACCCACATCCATCTTCAATGCGGTGTAGCCTTGGTCGATACGTCCTTGCATCCGTTCTGCAAACTTTTCGGGATCGGCCACCGTTGGCGTATCGGCGTACACACGTATTTTATCCCGATATTTTCCGCCCAGCATCTGGTAGACAGGGACGCCATAAGCTTTGCCGGCCAGGTCCCACAGGGCCATCTCTACCCCGGACACCCCACCGCCCTGACGTCCATGAAAGGCGAACTGTTTGATAATTTTAAATAACCGCTCCACGTTGCAGGGATTTTCTCCCAAGATCCGACTTTTCAGCATTAGGGCGTAACGAGGATCGGCGCCGTCCCGCACATCCCCATGCCCCATAACTCCCTGGTTTGTGTAAATGCGGATGATTGGGGCGGCATCATCCACATGGGCAATCCGCATATCAGTTATTTCCAGGTCTGACGGGCTGGAATTGCGATTTATATTTTGGGTTGCTTGTGACAGCTGATCTTCAATTGGCGCCAGCGTCAACCCCGCCAGGCTCAGTCCCCCCAAGCTCATCTTTTTGATAAAATCCCGACGACCATCTTGACTCTTTTTATTTTTCATAACTGTGGTATTTTTATTTCAAACTATTGAAGGAATACCTCCCGATTAATGACGTTCAAAACAGGCTATTACTGAAAACTTAGCCCCACCACTCTTCCCCTTCGAGCAAATATTCCTTGAGCAGATCTTCATTCAAATCAAAACCAAAGCCGGGACGGTCACTCAGCTGGATATATCCGTCTTTAATCAACTCCTTGTCATAGCCAAGTATTTGCGGATCTCCATTCATAGACCAGTTTTCACCAAAAGGAAATATTTCATGAGCTAAAAACTCGCGAACGGAGGCTGCCCAGTTGGCAGAGGCGACAGTCGCTATTGGTCCCGCAACATTGTGTGTGGCAACAGGTATATAGTAGGTTTCTGCCAGATCAGCTATCTTTTTTGCTTCCAACAATCCACCGGCCATAGAAACATCGATCTCAATTTTATGTACACCTGCATTCACAATAAATGGCCTGAAATCTTCGCGACGATATAAATTTTCTCCACATAGAATAGGTATTGGAGACTGTTCGGTAAGCCTTGTCCACTGTTCATTGTAAGCTATTGGCATGGGGTCTTCCATCCACCATGGCCTTACATCCTGTACTGCCCTGGCGAGCCGAAGAGCACTATCAAAATTGAGTTCCCAATGGCAGTGAACAGCAATATCAATATCAGATCCAAGAGCATCACGCAGGTTTTGATATCCCCTTGCATTCATATCAACCTCCGCATTGGACAGTTGCCGGTTTTCAAGTGAACGCAGCCAATGCTGATCTCTCAACATATCTACCTTGACGGCCGTATACCCTCCGTTTTCGACCATTTCAGCATATTCTGCGCAAGAATCTTCATTAAGCATATCTTCAGGACGGGAAGAAAGGTAAGCTCTCACTTCATCTACATGAGAACCTCCGCCAAGAATTTTCCGTACCGGTTGCCCCGTAGCTTTTCCTATAATGTCCCAAAGAGCCATTTCAACGCCTGTCACCGCATGCGTAGCTATTCCATGATTACCTCCATAAAAAGAGGTATTTGTACTCATTCTGAAAACGAGTTGCTCAAGGTCAAAAGGATCCTCACCTTCCAAAATGGGCTTGAACACGTTCAAAATAATATCCTTTGCTCCGTGTCCCTGAGAATCATGGTGACATTCTCCAATACCGGAAATACCGGCATCTGTCTCAATTTTTACCAGGGGACTCACCCTGGCGCCCAGATTAGTGAGCATACATTTCACATCTGTTATTTTAACCCTGTTAGCCTCCGACCGTGCCAAGGCGTCAAAATATGGTATGCTCAAAGCAGGCACTGCCAGAGCCAATCTTCTTAAGAACCTACGTCTATCCATAACATACCCATCCCTCAATTATTAAAGATCCAACACATTAGATTAATCAAGCGTTACTACTGCCGAACATAAGAATTGTGTCAATCTTCCAAATTCTTATGTTTTATATCATGTTCTAAAACAACCATCCCTTTAGTTGCAGAAAAGCTAATCACCGCACTTATACAAGTCTTGAGAAATCACGGTTTAGAGTCACTATCATCATCTACGAGCTCTCCTCCACCACCTCGGTATCTTGATCTTTCTTTGAACCTTCCTCTACCAACGACTTTCGACGCCACCAGTTTGCAAGAGTTGAACCCGAGACATTCATCCATGAACCAAAGATAACCGAAGGAACACCGATAGTAGCAATTTTACCCATTTCAACTGCTATACCCGAGGCCATGCCAGCGTTTTGCATACCCACCTCAAAGGCGATGGTCCGACAAGATTTTTCATCCAATCCAAACAGGCGACATCCCCAGTAGCCGAAAAAGTAACCGGACAAGTTATGGATTATTCCAGCTATGATAATTAAAAATCCGAGCGTTAATATAGAATCGCGTCCCCCAGCCGTCATAATTCCCAGAATTATAACAATGCCCGCCATTGAAATAACCGGCATAATATCGTCCAGCCACTTGGCCTTTCCATGCAGATAACGATTGAACAGTACACCAAGCACAACAGGGACAATAATCATATTGATGATGCTCCACATCATTTCCAGGAAATCGATCGGCACGAATTGTCCGGCCAGCAGTTGCATTAAAAGTGGAGTAACAAGTGGTGCCAACAGTGTTCCAATGGCAGTTAAAGTAACAGATAATGCGAGATTAGCCTCTGCAATATACGTCATCACATTTGAAGCCACACCACTGGGGGAAGACCCTATTAATACCACTCCCGCAGCAATTTCTGCAGAAAAACCGAAGCTTAATGCCAGCGTGATTCCAAGAATAGGCATAATGGTAAACTGGCATATAAGACCCACAAGAACCCCTTTGGGCATTTTTACTACTCCAACAAAATCCTTGATACTCAGAGAAGTTCCCATCCCAAACATAATTATTTGTATAAGAGGTACAATGAGAACGCTCAACTCAAAACCACCAAGTTCTGTAAATGGAGCTGGATAAAACATTGCTGCAGCAACCGAAGCAAATACCCAAATAGAAAAGGCAAAGTCTCTTAAAATGGTATCAGTACCCCGTACTCCAATAGCTAATGAAACAAACATCGTGACGACAGCTGCCCCTATTACATCAGAATTATAACCAAGCCCTAGTAATACAAAAATTGAAACGAAACTTATTGCACTTAAATACTGCAATATCTTGTAGAAAATATTGCCCCGACTACCATTATCTTTCTTTTCCATCATATCAATATTTATTTATTTGTAAATATTCTTTTCACTGTGCTTTCCCTTCATATGTAGACTGCTTTAACTAAAATAATTTCTCATTTACTACTATTTCGTACGCTCCCCGTTGACGAGTCGCCAGATACCCAGCGGGTTGTCTGCTTTGAGCTCATCCGGCAGTTGCCCCTCCGGGAATCCCTGGAAGCAGACCGGGCGTGCAAACCGCTCAATAGCGGTTGTACCCACAGAAGTACTCCGGCTGTCAGTGGTTGCCGGGAATGGTCCCCCGTGCACCATGGCGTGATTGACTGCTACCCCAGTCGGGAAGCCGTTGAAGATCAGGCGACCGACTTTTCGTT
>NZ_JAMQKA010000061.1:0-34385 GCF_031569985.1 Aliifodinibius sp. S!AR15-10
ATTGCAGGCGAGACATGAGGACCTCCTCTGATTTGTTAAACAGGATTACAGGAAAGAATGTAAGACGAATCCAGGGGATGGTCCCCTTTTTTTAACATAAAGCCTGAACTCGTTTCAGGATCTCGTAGTGGCACACTTGTCGGTACTGCTTTGACCGTTCATAAGCGTTACCTATTTTTTCCTCACATGATCGCTAATTTCTGTCATAAGATTATTCCTTAAAACCCTCCCAGATTCAGGTACTCATCTGTCCAATAATTTTCCTATTTTGCGCGACTATTAAACAGCCATTAATTCATTAAACACAACTTTACCAATACCCTGATGAGTAACGCCGATTCAAGTGTCAGCGAACAACACGAAATTCGACTTGAAAAACTGGAACAGCTGCGGGAGATGGATGTCGAGCCCTACCCGTATGATTTTGATGTAACACATTCCTCTAAGCAGATCCTGGAAAACCCCAAACTGATGCGCAAGGATGGCCAGGATGAAGATGAGCTGGAGCGCGTTTCTATCGCCGGTCGCGTTATGACGCGCCGCATCATGGGTAAATCCACCTTCTTCAACCTGCAGGATTCCGACGGCGAGATCCAGGTGTACATCCGTCGCGATGATGTGGGGAAAGAAAATTACAATACCGTATTCAAGAAGCTGACTGACATCGGGGATATTGTCGGTATCAAGGGATTTGTCTTTGAGACCGGCACCGGTGAGACCACTGTTCACGCCGAAGAGTTTGTTCTGCTCAGCAAGACCCTCCGCCCTATTCCCATTCCCAAAGAGGTGGAGACAGACGAAGGCGAAACCAAAGTGTATGATGCCTTCACCGACAAAGAGCAGCGATACCGCCAGCGATACCTCGACCTGATTGTGAATCCCCAAGTGCGCGATACTTTCCGCAAGCGCACCGAGATGGTCCAGGCGATGCGCAATATTATGAATGAGAAAGGTTATCTTGAGGTGGAAACTCCAATTCTGCAACCGATCTATGGCGGAGCTTCTGCGCGTCCGTTTGAGACGCACCACAACGCCCTGGACATGAAATTGTATCTCCGTATCGCCAATGAGTTGTACCTGAAGCGGCTGATCGTTGGCGGGTATGACGGCGTGTATGAATTTTCTAAGGATTTCCGCAACGAGGGACTTTCCCGTTTCCACAACCCCGAGTTCACCCAGGTTGAGCTCTATGTGGCATACAAAGACTACAACTGGATGATGGATTTCGTGGAAGAGATGCTCGAGAAGGTCGCCATCGAAATGCACGGATCTACCAAAGTGCTGGTGGGTGACAATGAAATTGACTTTAAGCGCCCCTGGCCACGCATCCCGATGCTGGAAGCCATTGAAGATGAAACCGGCTACGATCTGTACCAAAAGGATCTGGATGAGCTGGAAGAGATTGCTGAGGAACTCAATATTGACCTCGAAGACGGCTTTGGTAAAGGCAAGATTATCGACGAGATTTTTGGGGAATACGTGGAGCCCAAGCTTATTCAGCCGACGTTTATTACGGATTACCCGGTTGAGATGAGTCCCTTGGCCAAGAAACACCGCACCAAAGAGGGACTCGTGGAACGGTTTGAATGTATCTGCAACGGCAAGGAGATCGCCAACGCATTTTCAGAGCTCAACGACCCGGTTGACCAGCGCCAGCGTTTTGAGGAACAGGCGCGACTTCGTGCCGAGGGCGATGAAGAGGCGATGGAGATCGATGAAGATTTCATCCGGGCCCTCGAGTATGGCATGCCGCCCACAGCCGGACTCGGCATCGGTATCGACCGGCTGGCGATGATCATGACCGACTCCGATTCAATTCGTGACGTCCTCTTCTTCCCACAGATGAAACCGGAAAAAGATTAAATGGGTAAATCCCAAATTACAAATAACAAATTTCAAACAACGGCACTATTTATACCTTTGGGCTACAACCCCAGAGTAGCTGTTGTTAATTGTTATTTGAACAATTGACCATTGTCATTTATGAATTTTGAGTGGTATTTGGCCCTGCGATATTTCAAGGGAAAGCGAAAAGGCTCTCGTTTCCTTTCCTTTATTAAAACCATGGCCATTACCGGCGTGGCGGTTGGTTCGGCGGGACTGCTAATCGCACTCTCCATCGTGCACGGGTTTAAATCCGTCATTAACACCAAGATACTGGGATTCGCCCCTCATATCACCGTTACTACTTACTCCAACGACCCAATCTACCGCGCCGATACGCTGCTCGCCACACTTGAAAAGTATCCTGAGATCGAGCAGGCGCAGGCGATAGTCTCGGGTCAGGCGATGATTCAGTCGCCAGATGAGATTAGCGGTATTTTCCTTAAAGGTGTGGACCAACAAGGTGATATTTCCCAGATGCGGTCCTATATCAGCGAGGGGACCTATGACTTGACAACCGACTCCACCGGTCTGCCGGGGATCATCCTTGGCGCTGAGTTGGCCCGGAATCTTCGTAGCGGCGTGGGCTCGGTGCTCACTTCCTACACCATCCAGGGCATCCCAACCCCCCTGAATTCACCGGATATCCAGCAGTTCCGCGTCAGTGGCATCTACCAGACCGGCATCGACCGGTTTGATGATGTATTTGCGATGGTGGACCGTCAGTATGCCCGCGAACTGTTCAAGGTATGGAGTCCAAAAGCCAACGCTGTGGAAGTTAAACTACGGGAGGCCGACCAGATACAAATATTTGATGCACAACTCACCTCCGATATGCCGTTCCCCTATTTTACCGAGACGATATATGATCGATACGGCAATATCTTTGCCTGGGTGGACCTTCAGGAGTCGACGATCCCGTTTGTCATCAGCGTGATGATTATCGTGGCAGCCTTTAACCTGATCGGCACTATACTAATGATGGTGTTGGAACGCACGCGGGATATCGGCATCCTCAAAACCATGGGCGCGCCGGACAAAAGTGTAAAATACGTTTTTCTCCTGGAAGGTTTTTTTGTGGCTGCTGTCGGTCTTGTAATCGGAATTGCTCTTTCCCTGCTGTTCGTCTGGCTGCAATCCACATATCATATCATTCCCCTTTCTGAGCAGAATTATTACATGGCCTATGCCCCGGTAGAACCCCATGGACTCGATTTTTTGATCGTATCAGTGGTGACATTCCTGCTTTGCTCCCTGGCATCCTGGCTGCCCGCCCGCGTGGCCTCCAAGACCGATCCGCTGAAAGTGATTGCCTTTGGGAGATAATGTGATATGTGCGACGCACTTCCAAAGTGCGTCGCACATGCTTTTCTTCAGTACAAGCTCATCGTATAGTTCGAACAAGGCTTATTTGAAGTTCCTCATTCCTATGCTTATAAAAATATTTTTTATGCCTATAGAAAAAAATCCTATCCGCATAAGTTGACCAACGAATAGGCATTCCTTTATTAAGCAACGCCTATTCGTTTTGGAAGCAATACGCATTGCATTGCTGGGCAAAGCGTATAAAGAGAGTCCTCACCAGCTATTTCTTAAACAGGTAGGAATGAGGGGATTTTGGAACTAACTGCAAATATCTATTCTGCTGCAACAAGCACCCACCCCGCACTTTACTTCT
Source organism: Aliifodinibius sp. S!AR15-10 (assembly GCF_031569985.1). NCBI lineage: Bacteria > Pseudomonadati > Balneolota > Balneolia > Balneolales > Balneolaceae > Fodinibius > Aliifodinibius sp. S!AR15-10. Next base: position 3,563 of record NZ_JAMQKA010000061.1, read on the forward strand.
GGACGAAGCAGAGTGGTCCTTCCAAGAGGGTATTTTTGGATATGCCATAATCGGGAAACAGGATAGTAGAAACCAGCAAGTTGGATTCCCCTCCTCGGAGGGGTGCCACAGCGAAGCAAGGCGAGGTGGGTTACCTGAGCATAGCTTTACTGGGTCCACTAAACTGAATGCTGAGGCTGTCCAAAAAGTCACTTTCAACAATCAGACCAGTCAATCCTCCTGTCCTCCCCGAAAGTGTTAGGGACAGGCTTTGGAGCCGTGACCGACCACTTGCGGTAGAGGGATTTAGCTTTACTCTACGAAGCCTTGGCAAAGTTGAGGGAGATGATATTACCTTAATGATTACGGCACCCATTTCCCGGTTTGGACTTTTTGGACAGCCTCGTTTAAACCCCGTTCTGGGACCAATTAACCTAGTACCGCCCGCGAATATTCGGTCGAATTTCGGCCTCATATAGTTCACGCAATTTCTTGTGAGCTTCCTTCCCAAGCGGTTGCAGATCGGAAGCACCGGTATTGCTTTCCACATGCGCTTTTTTGGTAGCGCCGGGGATTACCGTCGTCACCTGCGGATGATCTAATATCCAGCGGAGGGCCAGTTGTGGCATCGATCCTTTGGGCATTATATCCTGTATTTTTCGGGTCAGCTCAATGCCTTTGGAAAACTCAATTCCTGAAAACGTTTCGCCCACATTGAATGCCTCCCCATCGGCATTGAAATTGCGGTGGTCATCTTCAGGGAACGTAGTATTTTCATCGAACTTGCCGGTCAGGAGTCCACTGGCCAGTGGCACACGAACGATCAGTGCTACATCCTTTTCAGCCGCTACCTCAAAGAATTCGTTGGCCATATGCTGGCGGAACAGGTTGAAAATAATCTGCAGTGAACCGAGTCCCTCCTGCTGGAGGCAGATTTTAGCTTCTTCTGCAGTCTCAACGCTGACCCCCCAGTGCTTAATCAGCCCTTCATCCTGGATCTTGCGAAAATGGTCAAAGACATCGCCCTTCTCGAGCTGCTCTTTGGGGATGCAGTGAAACTGGTCCAAAAAGAGCTGATCGACACCCAAGTTTTCGAGAGAGCTTACCACATGTTCGCGCATCGCTTTGTAGGTGAAGTTTTGCGGCCAGCCGTAGCCGTCATCTTCCCGTCGTCCCAGTTTGGTCGCCACATAAATATCACGATCGGTCTCTGCTTGCTTCAAAAATTTGCCGATTTTTCGCTCACTAATGCCCATGCCGTAGATGTCGGCGGTATCGATAAAATTGCCGCCGTTATCCAGGTAAGCTTGCAAGATGGAGAAAGCCTCCTCTTCATCGACCTCTCCCCACTCACTGCTTCCGAGCTGCCATGTTCCAAGTCCCACTTCGGCTACTGATGCTTCTTTAAATGAACGGTATTCCATAAATGAGAATGTTTTTTAGTTATAAATTGGTTTAAATACTTCTATCTGAGTTGCTCAATTTGCAGTTACCGATCTACTAGCGCGCTTTGCTTTAAAATTACGCGACAACTATCTGTGGACATGCCCTATCACTTGCGCGGGAATTAATTCCCGCGCTATGGATGAGGCTAATACCTCATGATAGCTAATGAAAAACCTGATTCAGGCTTTTAAAAATAATATTTCAATCGGAAACAGTTTCTACTAGTTTACCGCAGAGTCACGCGGAGAAGGCGCAGAGGTTCGTGGAGATTACTTAGAGAGGTTCTTCTGTAACTGCTTAAATTCCTCCTCAGAGACCTTGAATATAGTGCCGTGTCGCATTCCTTCCGGGAAAGAAACTTTGTCTGAGATATCCTGCCAGTTTTCCAGATCGGTTGAGGTGACGGCGCCCATCTGTCCCTGCCGGTATTTATCAAAATAGACAATCCAGCGGTTGCCAAGCTTCAGCGCAGTGGGACCTTCGGCCCAATATTCACCGGTGATCGGCTGGCTGGCTTCTCCATATGGACCGGTAAGACTTTCACCAAAGGCGACGCGCAGATTCTTTTCAGGCGGCCAGCGCGTTTCATTTTTCAGGAACATCACGTATTGGTCCTCCAGCGGCTTGACCGTGGCATCAATGACATTGAATCCCTGGTCATAGAGCAGCTTCGTTTCTGAAAAAGACTCGAAATCGCTGGTTACACTGTAATACATCCGGTGGTTGTAATTGTCATCTCCTTTTCCAGCCGTCGAGGGAAATCGACCGGGAATCGTTGTAGCCCAGTAAATCATATATTGATCGTTCTCCTCATCGTAAGTAATCTCAGGTGCCCAGGAGTTCAGCGCCTTTTCCTCGTGCTCCATTACCGGCAAAAATTGCTGCTCCGACCAGTTGACCAAGTCCTCGGACGAGGCGTACCCGATCCCCTTCTCATTCCAGCTGACAGTCCACACCATGTGGAATTTCCCGTCCCCGCCACGGATGATGCAGGGATCACGCATCAGCTTGACGCCGCCTGCCGTCGGTGTCAAAATCGACTCCCCTTCGTTCAAGGCCTCCCATTTATAGGCGTCACGACTGTAGGCCAGGTGAAGGCCATCTTCCCCGTTGCCGGTGAAATAGGAGTAGAGCAGCACCGTGTCTTCAGGCACCGTTTGGGCATGGAGTGGCTTTGTGGAAGCCAAAAGCCCAATAATTAAAATTAATATCCCAAAAACCCTTGAGAGACTGTTTATACTCATATTTGATATACCTGAAATGGCACTCATATTATATACATTCATTGTTTATTGCTCACTGTCTGTCGCCACGTCCATCACTCCATAGAAAGCGGGCTTTGGATTATATTCGCGATCAAATAGCAGCGGATAGTTTGTGCGTCCTCCTATCGGGAAATTATTCAACCAGGATTGCCCGTCGTTTAATCCCCAGAAGGTAACGCGGTCGATTTTATCCTGGTGCTTACTGAAGAGCTCAAAAAGGGCCACATATCGCTCCCTGAGTTTTTGTTGCATCGAATCGGGCAAACTCTCAGTATAGGGATTAAGTTCTGCGGGCATTTCTTCCCCATCTTCCGGCACTTCAACATCCACCTGTTCCTCTCGCGGAAGCAGATCGATATCGAGCTCGGTAATCATCACTTTCAGCCCCAGATCTGAAAAGGCCTGTATACTTTCCTCCAGGGCCTCAACAGAAGGAGTGTCAATTTTCAGGTGGGCCTGCATCCCGATTCCGTGGATTGGGATGTCCTTGGATTGAAGGCGTTTCACAAGTTTAATTACGGCTTCACGCTTCTCAGGCTTCGAAAGGTTGTAATCGTTGTAATAGAGCTCTGCATCGGGATCTGCTTCATGGGCATACTGAAAAGCTTTTTCCACGTAATCCTCTCCGACCAGCTCATACCACTTTGACTTTCGGACTTCTCCATTATCCAGCACAGCCTCGTTGAGGACATCCCAGCCGTCGATGCGCCCTTTATATCGGCCCACTACAGTTGAGATATGATCTTTCATTCGCTGCAGCAGCGCTTCACGATTCAATGCATCGCCATCTTCATCGGTAAACACCCAGTCGGAAACCTGTGAGTGCCATACCAGGGTATGTCCTACGATAAACATGTTGTGTTGCTCACCGAATGCTGCGTAACTGTCGGCGGGGCCAAAGTTGTATTCATCCGGCTGGGGATGTACACGCTCCCACTTCAGGAGATTCTCCGGGGTGATGGAGTTAAAGTGCTTGGTGATAAGAGACGTGGCCTCTGGTATGTTTCCATCTATCTGAAACCTGTTGAGGGCTACGCCGATCTTAAACTGATCCTTGTATGCCTGTGCCAGGGCGTTCAGTTCAGATTTGTTTTCATTATTCTCTTGGCTTTGACAACCTGCTCCTATTAAAAAAACCCCAATTAATACCCCTAAAACACTGCGTAATCGTCTGTTCCCCATGACAATCTTTTCAACTTAATGTTCTAAAAAAATGAAACTCCGTTAAAACAAACAGGAGGTAAACTTTCTTCATTGTCCCTTTTCAGTTGACAGTATATATGAATTCTTATCCTCAATATCACCAACCAATAAAATTTACTTTCCAGTTTAGTCCATAATGTAAGATCATCTAATTTCACAGTTTCATCGTTTGAATCAGGATGGACTGGATTAAAGGATTTACCGGATTTCAGGTAAACATTACCATCCTGCAGATCCTCTAATCCTGTAAATCCCGGTTCTAATTTTCATCCTCATACCGCATCAATAACAAATAGCCTGTTTAAGGCCACCTGTACATCGATCGGTTCATACCAATTCAATCGATCGGTTGACTTTGCCTCTATCAATCGGTTGATTCAACCTCAATCGTACGATTGACTCACCACTAGTCGTACGGTTGATACATTACGAATCGATCGATTCGTTTACCACCAATCGTACGGTTGACTTGGTATCAATCGATCGGTTCACTTCAAACCAATCGAACGGTTGATTTTTAATGCATCGTACGATTGGCTTTTTTTCAATCGATCGATAGGTTTTGAATATTTAGGTGAGTTCTTTAAAAGAACTATTAGGGGCTTTGCAAAACCATTCCATGTGAAATTGTCATTGCATCCGCCTCATTTCTCTGACGCCTTTCCTACGATGGGTTTTCAAGAAAGCATGAAACTATCAGTCCCCTCCTGGGAGGGGACCGTTGAACTTCAGCGTTCTGAAATTTAATGTGGGTGGGTTCTCAGCTATAATTATTTAGAATCCGATGAATTCCATTAATTCTCTGAATCTTCTTTCACTGTTTGATCTAAGGGGATCCCCAACTCCTCATAGAGACTTCTTCGCGCCGCTTTATCATTTTTAAGAATTTCGTGGGCAAACTCGGCTACTTGACGGGCATGCTTGCGAGGTACCACAATAACCCCGTCCCCATCGGCCACAACTACGTCACCGGGATATACCAGCACACCGCCCACAACGACCGGCTTGTTTACGGATTCGATCTCATTACGCCCCGGGCGAATTCCACGTCCCCTATTGGCATGATCAAAATAGACCGGAATTTCCTGCTTTATAATTTCGTCCGTATCGCGAACCGCGCCGTTTGAAATCACCGCCCTGGTTCCCAGGCTCTTCCACAACAGACCGTTGTACGATCCCATCGTGCCGGTATCCCCATCACCGCTGGCGTCAATGACCAGCATGGAACCCTCTTTCAGGGAATCCACAAATGGTTCGGGTGATATGTTAGAGTACCAGTTACCTTCCCATTCCTGGAACTCCTCTTTTGACATCGGATTCTTAACCACTTTATTGGTGGGAACATATCGCGCTGTAACGGCAATACCCCTTGCGATGTGGTCGAGCTCTTCAATATCTTTCCACAGTGCTGAAATCTTCTGATCCATCAGCCCCACATCCCGAAGCCCAACCATGTCCATGCCGTCAGAAACGTCGGCCACCCGGAGGTCTTCATAAAGTTTCAAAATTTCCTGGTCTGTCAGCTTTTCCTGTGCATTGGCAGTGGCACAAATTCCCATGAAAACGATTGCCAGTATGCTCCATCTAAATTGCAGTGTTGGTTTATTCATATTTCCCCTTTGATTTGCATTAATAATTGTTTGGATGTCGATTGTTCCTGCTACAAAATAAAAGGGCTAAAAAAGAAAACCACATAGTATCACCTTTGCAGAGTCCACAGAAATATTTTTACCCAGCTATCCGAACGACGCAAATTCAATTCATATTGATGGAGCCGTGCCCATTTGAGCGAACTCTTCCAGCATATGGTCATACTCATCAATTTTATTGTCCCAATCCAGATGCTTGTTTATGGTCTGCAAAGAGTTTTTTGGAAGAGGTTTACTGGCCCCGGTAATCAGATCTTTCATGTAGTGGAAAAGATCATCCTCAGTGTCATACAGAACAGGGGCATGTAGCAATGGTTTTTGCAGGCTTTTAGGAATTAATTCCGGGTAATGAAGCCGATTGGGCAGCAGGGGATGACATCCGCAGTAGATCGCCTCCATGATGGCGACACAGAAAAACTCGTATGTTGCCGTAGAAACGACGATATCTCCACTGTGCAGCAACTCACTGTATCTCTCCTTGTTTTCAACATAACCAAAGTGAGTAATATAACGCCCATACCGCTGCCATGCTTTTTCGAACTCTTCCGGCTTTTCGTGTTGCGTGTCTCCTGCAAGGATCAGATCGAATTTAAGGTCGATATCATTCAGGCGGTTTAGCACCCTGAAAAACATGGCGGGATTGCGGTCAAACTGCCACCGTTGGTTCCAGACAATCACTGGGTGATCATTGGCCTGACGCGTATCCTCTTCCGTGTCAAATCGTTTCAGATCCAGACCGGGATACAAAACCTGGCTCTTTTGGGCAATCCTGTCCACCGTGTTGTAATGTTTGTCCTCCGGATGATTTTCCAGGAAATCCGGTAACGCCTTCATGAAATCATTTTTGTGAAAATGGGAAGAAAAAATAAGCCGGTCGGCCGCCAGCATACTCAGATAGTTGATGTAGCAATAGGTCAGGTCCCGCTCTTCCTCTTCCGGGATCGGCTGGGTGAACTGATTTTCATGCATGTACATGATTTTGGGCACCTCAGAAAACCGGGGGTTGGTAAGCGCCAGAAACGCCGGCAAGTTGGTCATACTGCTCACAAACAGCAGGTCGATATCCTCCTCTACCTCCTTCACCATACCGGCAAGAGCCACCGAATCGCCGTGCATGCGCCATTTCCACCCTTTGTAACTGAGGTTGACGGGAATAATATTATGGCGCGAATGCTCTTTGAGGCCTTTGAGAAAAGCCTTGTGCGATCCGCTGAAAAACGGTTCTACTGCCAGAATGTTCATGTTTTGGATTTTTGAGGGATTGAAGGATTGAGGGATTATAAATACAAATACTCCCGTCATCCGACGTTTATCGGAAGCGCGATTCGATATCTTCGAGCCCAATATACACGATTGTAGGCTTTTTCAAAGGGTCGTTATACGGCTCCTGGCAGGCAAAAAGCTGATCGATAAGTCCCTCCATCTCCTCATTGGTGAGATGCTTGCCCTTGTTGATTGCCGTTTTGGAGGCAAAAGCCACGGCCAGCTTATGACGCTCATCGAGGTCCATTTTGCCCTCCAGCTCCTGGTATTGATGTAGCATCGATTTCAGCACCGATTGCTCATCCCCGATATCAATATCGGCTGGCACGCCGTTGATCATCGCCGTATTCCCACTCATTAGCTGGATATTAAAACCCATACGCTGCATGATGCCGTGGAGTTCCTTGAGCAGGCTGAAGTCGGTTGCCGACAGCTCCACAGTTTGTGCAAACAACAGTTGCTGCGTGCTGGGCAGGGCCGATTCGGTGGCGTTCAAAGCCTTTTCATAAATAATGCGTTTGTGAGCCGCATGCTGGTCGATCATACAGAGGCCGGATCGTGTCTGGGTCAATATATAACTGTTATGGAGCTGCCAGAAATTGCGCTCCTGCCTGTGGTCGGGCTTACTTTTTGGGCTGGACTTTTGCTCCTCTTCAGCACTTCCTTTCTGTTGATACAGCTGCTGGGCAAACTGGTCGCCTTTGTTTGTACTGCCGGAAGATTCCCTGTTAATTCGGGAAGGAATCCGAACCGGGCCACTTTGGCGGGACCTGTGACTTCGTCCACTGCTCCCGCCGCTCTTGAAATTAAAGTTGCTGCTGAACCCCGAATCGAAACCCGAAGAACGTCCCTTACCCTCTTCGCGGTCCACCTGCGGCACCATAAAATGCTCATTCAGGGCCTTTTTCACCACCGACTTCACCAGCTTGATGATGCTTCGCTCATCCTCAAATTTGACCTCTTCCTTGGCAGGATGCACATTCACATCCACCTGCTGGGGATCGATATCCAGGAAGATCGCGAAAAAGGGATACTCGTTGTCCCCCATCCACGGGTCATAAATGCTCAGCGCTACATGGGTGAGATACCGGTGCTGAAAGGGACGGTCGTTAACGAAAAGGAACTGCTCTCCCCTGCTCTTTTTGGTGAGCTTGGGATCAGATAGAATTCCCCTTACAGTGACATAGCTGGTTTCTTCTTTGAACTCGATCAGGCTGGCTTTATAACTTTTGCCAAACATTGCAGCAATACGCTCTTTCATCGGTTGGCCCGCCGTAAGATCATAGATTTCATCCGTGTCAGCAATCACGTTGAACCCGATATCAGGGTGTCCCAGCGCCGCCTGCTGGATTGTTTTAAGAATATGGCGGAATTCAGTGGCGTCAGTCTTCAAAAACTGTCGGCGAGCAGGCACGTTGTAAAAAAGATTACGAACGGCTACCGAAGTCCCGTTGTCGACTGCCGCCGGTTTGAACTCTTTCTCCTCTCCACCCCAAATCTCATATTCGTACCCCATCTCATCTTCCGGCCGCTTGCTCTTCAACTTGACCTGCGACACCGAGGCAATAGAGGCCATCGCCTCCCCACGGAAACCCAGCGTACGCACCCGGAAAAGATCATCCACCGAATTTATTTTGGAAGTGGCGTGCTGCTCAAAACAGAGGCGAATATCCTCTTCTCCCATTCCGCAGCCGTTATCAATGACCTGGATAAGTGTCCTTCCCGCATTTTGGATAACTATTTTGATTTGGTCGGCACCGGCATCAATTGCATTGTCAAGCAATTCCTTGACAACAGAAGCCGGCCGCTGGATCACTTCACCCGCGGCAATTTTGTTGGAAACCTCGGGAGGAAGTTGATGAATTATGGACTGGGATGTATCAGTATTATCGCTCAATATATCGCGTTAGTTTGTATTCTAGTATTAGCGTATGTGGTTTCAAATGCACGGTTCGAAGAAGGGAAAAGTTACCAAAAACTCTTGCTACATTCCATGGACGTCCCGGGTTAATTAGGGTTTGCCAATAATATCTGAAGGTAGGCATTACTAATGCTTTAACAGTATTTCAAACTGCACGTAAGCACGAATCAAGAAAATGGGACACCTAAGAGGAATTAGCTACTAAACGACAATTAAAGCCTCAAGTTTTAAACTAAAATATATTTATTGTGAACAATCATATCCTAAATTATTTATGTATTGACTTGTGATTGCAATAGCTATTTATATATACTAGAGGGTAATTCTATTTCGCACTAACAGTTTCTCAAATGAGTGATAAAAGTTCCGTCATTTATGACAATCATGGCAGACCGATCAACTATCTGCGTCTGTCCGTAACCGACCGGTGTAATATGAGATGTAAGTATTGCATGCCGGCTGCGGGAGTAAATTTTTTACCGCGTGAGGAGTTACTCAGCTATGAAGAGTTGGAACGTGTTATCCGCATTTTGGTACGGTTGGGCATTTCCAAGGTACGCATTACGGGGGGAGAACCTTTTGTACGAAAAAATCTGATCCACTTTCTCACGCGTATCAGTCGCATAAATGGACTCGAAAAAATTGCCCTAACAACAAACGGTACTCTGTTGGCACCTCATCTCCCCAAGCTTGAGGAGATCGGAATCACATCAATAAACCTTAGTCTCGACAGCCTGGACCAAGAACGGTTTGAGTCAATCACTCGTCGAAAACAGTTTGATGACGTGATGGAAACCTTCTACCTGCTCAACGAGAGCTCCATCCCATTCAAGATCAACACCGTGGTGATGAAGGAAGAAAATATCGACGATATCATTCCTCTTTCCGAGTTGACACGGAAATATGACCTGTCTGTGCGTTTTATTGAAGAGATGCCGTTTAACGGCGAAGGTGGAAACGGTTCTGTTCTCACCTGGACCTATGATGAAATTTTATCTCACCTGAAAGACTATTATCCCAATCTGGAAACGATCTCCACGGGCCCACATTCTACATCCACCAACTACAAAGTGCCAGGTTACAGAGGCAAACTCGGAATTATTGCGGCTTTCAGTCGAACATTCTGTGGCACCTGCAACCGCATTCGCATCGACTCGCAGGGGACACTCAAGACCTGCCTCTATGACAGCGGCGTCCTCAACATCAAGGATGTTATCCGCGGTGGAGCAAGTAATGAAGAGATCAGCGACCTTTTCCGTAAAACTTTTAAACAGCGAGCAAAAGATGGTTTTGAAGCTGAACGGAGAAGAAAAGAGAAGGTGAATGAATCAATGTCTGTTATTGGCGGTTAGGAACCTGGCCGAATGGTTATCAAAGCTCATTCGTGTCACTATACATTCTAAAACCCTCGATAAAGATAGAGAGGATAACTCTCTTCCACTCCAAAATCATCTCGCTCCTCCGGGAGTTCCAGCAAACCGTCACCACGGCATAGATTGGCCAGGTCACTGGAACCTTTCCCTTTGACTGGCGTTGCCTCCATCGTCCCATCCTCACTCATGTGTATTCGAACCTGCAGGAAATAGGTGAGATCTTTGCTAAATGAAAACTCCTCGGTCAATCGTGCAAACGGACGTTGAACCTCTCGCATTCCCAGCTGCTTTTTGACCCACGGTTCCACATAACGATAATAACAGGAAAATGAGGAAACAGGATTGCCCGGCAGAGCAAACACGACCGCCTGCTCTGAACGCCCAAACCAGAAAGGCTTGCCGGGACGTTGCCGAACTTTATGAAACAGCTTTTCGATGCCCTTTTTCTCCAGCAGTTCCGGAATGTAATCCAGCTTCCCTTTCGATACCCCCCCGCTCATGATTAGCAGATTATATTGGTCAAGGATGTGATCCAGCTTTTCAGAAATTTCATCACGGTCGTCATTCAGGTGAAATAGGTCGGCTTCAACGCCTGTCTCTTTTAATGCAGCAGCAAGCGTATATGCGTTGGAGCGCCGAATCTGGTGCGGCAGCGGCTGCTGATCGATCTCCACCAGTTCATTACCTGTAGAAATCACCGCTACTCTGGGTGGGTCAGAAACCTTCAACATTGATTTCCCAAAAGTGGCGGCTACACCGATTTCAGCTGGACTCAGAACCGTGCCCTCCTCCACCACCAAGTCGCCCTTCGCTCGGTTCGTCCCTTTAGCATGAATATTTTGCCGTTTCTCTTTTGGTCCTTTTCGTATTACTGCAACCTCTTCCCCATTTTGCTGCTCAATTTTGATATCCTCATACCGGATCACCGTATCTGTATTACCCGGTAAAATCGAACCGGTCATCACTTCCAGGCAGTGTTGATTGTCTTTAAGTGATTGCTTGGAGGCTCCGGCCTTTTGAAGCCCTTCCACCGGGAATGACCGCTGTCCCTTTTTCCACTGCTCAAACCGGATGGCAATCCCGTCCATCATCACCCGATCAAAAGGCGGCAGGTCGCGATCGGAACGGAGGGATTCCCTGAGAACCATGCCTACAGCTTGTGAAATTGGCACTTCTTTAACAGAAACTTTTAACGTAACTGAGTCAATAAGCTCTGCAGCTTTTGGAACTGTTATCATCAATAAAAACTTCCCTTATGCTTAATCAATTTATCAAAATTTGATATATTAGACCTCAAACCTAACTAATTAAAACAGCTAGAGCAATAAGCTTTAATTACTATAATTTAGAACCTGCTTCTCAATTGAGTTTCTTCCTATGGCTACCACTACCGAGAAAAAGAAACACCAGAAACATACGAAGCTGCAAAAGCCACAATTAGGTAATTTTGGAAGGCATGAATTGTCTTTCATCGGTACTACCTGTGCCGAAATGAAAAAACTTGCTGATCGCATTACCCACCACCTTGCCTCAAGTTATAAGCTGGCTTATGTGGATGCCGAGCATTCTTCCGATGATTCGGCTCCCTCCCCTGTTAAGCATACGCTTCTTTATACCCAGCGGGGGGATTCTCAGCGGTTCGAATTTTCCACTCAGCTGAACAGTTATCACATCAAAAGCCAGTTTAATGAGATTGACCTGGTGCTTGTCAACGGCAACCATTTTTCAGCAGGTCAGCAGGTCGTGGTTATCGATCCCCGGAAATCACTGCAAAAAAAAGGGGAGCAGCTTACGGATGTAAAGATGATTATCCTACAGGAAGATGTGCATACCGTTTCACCCGAGATTAAAGATCTTTTTGAGAATTTTGATTCGATTCCCATTTACAATATCTCTGAACCCGAACAAATTGCCGGTGAAGTCAAAAGCCTGATACAGCAGGCGATACCATCTATCTCAGGTTTGGTACTGGCCGGCGGGAAAAGCACGCGCATGCATACCGATAAAACGGTGCTGGACTATCATGGAAAGCCCCAGCGAACCCATCTTTATGAGTTGCTCGGCGACTTTTGTGATGATGTTTTTATCTCCTGCCGAAAGGATCAAGAAGAGCAGATACCCGACACTTATAAGACGATACCTGATGTCTTCCTGGAAATGGGTCCTATGGGTGCCATACTTTCTGCTTTCCGGCGAAGTCCCAATACAGCCTGGCTTTCGGTGGCTTGCGACCTGCCACTCCTTTCACCAGAAAGCCTGCAATACCTGGTGGAAAACCGCAACCCTTCAAAAATTGCCACCGCTTTTAACAACCCGGACAGCTCGTTCCCGGAGCCCTTGATCACCATCTGGGAATCCAGGAGTTATCCCGTGCTGCTGCATTTTTTGAGTCTTGGGTACAGCTGTCCTCGGAAGGCGTTAATTAATTCCGATATCGAGCTGTTGGAAGCGCCGGATCCCCGAGAACTGACAAATGTTAATCGACCGGACGAATACCGCGAGGCGCTGGAAGCTATCAAAGCTGATGCATAGCGTTTCCAAACCTTTTACTAAACAGGAAAATCCCAATTTCAAAGGAATGAACCATGAGTACTGTAACCCCGCTTGACAACATTACTGCTCTTGCATTTGAAAGCAGGCTGGCCAACACAACTTCCAAGCTCCTGCAACGACAAGGTGCCAAAACGATAAGCGCACCTTCTATGCAGGAGGTTCCGCTCGAAACTCACACGGCTGTTTTTGAATTTTCCGAGCAGCTTTTTGCCGGTGACCTGGATATCCTGATCTGCATGACCGGTGTGGGTACCGATATGATGATCAAAACGATGAAAACGAAATATGACTGGGATGATATCCAAAAAGCACTTTCTGATATCCTATTGGTATCACGCGGACCAAAACCGGCAAAAGTACTGAGGGGACTCGACATCCCGATTGATATAGACGTCCCGGAGCCAAACACCTGGAAAGAGATCCTGGCAATACTGGCGGAGACCCCGGAGACATCTGATTTGGAAGGCAAACGTATCGCCATCCAGGAGTACGGAGAGCCGAATGAGAAGCTGAACGAAGAGCTGAGGAAACGTGGTGCTGAGCTGGTCCAAACTTCAATCTATCGCTGGGCCCTGCCGGATGATCTCGAGCCTTTAAAGAACGGGATCCGAGCTATACTCGATGGAGACGTTGACGTGGTATTGTTTACGAGTAAAACACAGATTGATCACGTTATGAAAGTTGCTGATACAGTTGCTTCTAAAGAGGAGCTCCGCGAAGCCCTCAATAACGTAATGGTGGCTTCTATCGGACCTGTATGCACCAATGGACTGCAATCTCATGGAATTGAGGTCGACTTTGAACCCACCCGACCCAAGCTCGGGGTCTTCATCAACGAAATTGCTGAACGGATGAACCAAGGTTGAATAACAAATTTCAGTTGCCTCAAATTACAAGTATCCATCTCGTGAGGCTGTCCAAAAAGTCACGTTCAACAATCAGATTCCTAAAAAATAAAGCATATGGTTCCAATCTATCTCGTTGCTGACCTCCGGTCTGCAACGCTCAACGCTACCTCTGGTAGCAGTCATCGCCTATAACATGTAATCGGTATCAATGCCTCAGACTCTAGGTAATTCCTTGCTGAGGAGTATCGCCAATCTTCGGGATTATCCACATACCCTCTTCGTACTGGATTTTGATGTATATACTCCAGCTTCTGGATCATCATATCATCCCCTATGATCTGTTTGGGATGAAAGCCCTCCTGCCAAATCTGGTAGGTAGACCTGGTATTATACTCTTGTTTATTTTGTCGGAAGAAACGCAGTATGTTTGTATGTCCATTTGCACGCAACCAATTAATACTCTCCCGGGCCGTGTACGATTTAAACAATCTGATTTTTTCCGAGAGGGCTTCCCCCAAAGCGACGACATGGAGATGATTTTCCATGATCACGTAGCCGAATAGTGTTACCTGCCTTCTTTCCTGCAAAAAGCTTAGCGAATTTAATATAATACGGGCAACTGGTGGCCGGGAAAAAAGCGGGTAGCCCTGCACAATAGAGGAAGTGATAAAATAAGGATAGACCTCATCGTATATTTTGTATCTGTTTCGACCCATCGGTTATATCATTTAATTTCCTTTTCCTATAGATCGGTTGGATAGCAATTCCTTACAAAATAATTTGGTACCGGAGGTACCGGCAGGCATTCCGCACCGGAGGTACGGAACGAGATTTATTAAAAATATTGGTAGATGAGGGCTTTGATTATAAATGGCTATTTGAAATTTAGTGTTTCCTCATGGATCCGCAACCACCCAGAGCTACTCATCCTCAATAAACTCTTTCTTCCAGGTAGGCACTGTCTCTTTCTGCGTGTCGATTACATATTGGCAGGCAAAAAATTCCCCCTTTGAAGGGACCCGGGGGATCTAGACCAGACTAAAACCGTTTCACCATACACTGATGGGCACCTCATTTCCCAACAGCTATAAAAAAGGCTTCTGCCACAGCCAGACGACCATGGGCAGAGCAGCACATCCCCCTTTCTTCGGCTGGGGCCGAATTCATTTACCCCTTCGAAGGGGAATTTCGTGCTCGTACAACACGACCAGCCATACACGCCTCAAAAAACAGGGGAACTCCTCGCTATAAATTTTCGAAACACTAACCTTCTGCACTGAAAGTGCAGGGTTTAAACCGCGTTCTGGAACAATAAACCAGTCTATCCCCCACTCACCGGCGGAATGAGCACAATTTCATCATCCTCGGTCAATGGCAGGTCCTGCTGTACATATTCTCCATTAACAGCAATTGCCAGTGATTTCAGATCCTCAAGTTTTGGGAATTCCTGTTTTAGTTTTTCTCGCAGCGAAGAAACATCGATCGGAGAAGAAATTTGAAATTCGATTTCTGTCTTTCCAATGATCTCCTTCGTAATTCCAAAAAGTTTCAGATTAATTTTCATAAAAGCCTTTACAAATTTGTTTCAGAATTAGGTTTGGCTGACTTTTTCATTCAGTTCAATCTCCATTTCCCTGAACTCCATTTTAGGTGTCTCGCAAAGTGAACATTCGTAGGTATCCGGGAGCCCATCAA
Organism: Aliifodinibius sp. S!AR15-10; assembly: GCF_031569985.1. NCBI lineage: Bacteria > Pseudomonadati > Balneolota > Balneolia > Balneolales > Balneolaceae > Fodinibius > Aliifodinibius sp. S!AR15-10. The sequence continues at coordinate 18,758 of NZ_JAMQKA010000061.1, forward strand.
AGGATCTCCCCTCCGGAATGCCCGATTGCGGGTCGCCGTAGCGCGGGTCGTAAATCGTCATACAATTGGGACATTGATGAACCAACTGCGTATCCGGTTCTTTTTCCGGCTCTTCCCAGATACGATCCCGGCTTTCCTCGTTCATTGCAGAATAATAATTCCGACTGAGTTTCATCAGTACTTTGGGGAGCTCCCACTTCGAAACATGCATGGCAAACGGTATGTACTTCTCCTCATTGGGATCAAAATTTTTGCTATAGTACACGTTGTACCGCTTTTGCAAATCATATTTCCCAAACAAACGGATGCTGGGGTGCATCAATATTGCGATGGAGGTAAACAGGTTTATGGGCCGCTCTTTAATCGAAAACGTCAACCCGTATGTGCTGATGTCATGCTTGTCAAACACATTAACGAGATATTTCTTAAGCTTCAGGGCTCGGTCGTTCAGTACCGGCAGATGCCAGTTGAGCTCCAACGAAGAGTGACGCAGATTGATCCCATTCAGCCCGCACAGCAGTTCCCATTTTAAGCGGTCCTCTTCCGAGATTCCTTTTACAATAAATGATTTCCAGGGCGTGATAATAATCTTTCCGATGTTGGTGCGTGAACACAAATCACACACTTTTTCCAGGAAGGAGATCGTGTAGCAATTATTGCGCCAGTAGAGACCTAGCCAGTATTTATTGCCAGCCATTTTGTTCAGCCCCTCGTAATAGGGAAACGGTTCGGTCGGCAGTTCCAGCTCACTATCAATCGTTCGGTTATTAGCCTGTACTTTATTATTAATAATTTCAAATAACAGATCCGCGCGAGCCACCTGGTCTTTCTCAGTATCAAGGTAGTGCTCTTCAATGGCAGCTGCTACCTTCCCGATGTCCTCGCTGTAAATGAGCACCGGCCACTGCTGCATGTCGTCTGTGGGATTAAATTTCAAAAACAGATACCAGTAGTCCTCATGCTCGGAAGCCACAAAATTAAGCTGGCCATTAAATAAGGGGACCAAACTCTGCTTGGGATCGGTGATATTCACCTTCAAACGCGGTCGGTGATCAAAAGTATCCAGCACATTGTAATAGGTGCCGGTCGTAACCCAAGGCGTTGTCGACATAATGTCGACAGCTACAAATGAGGTCACGATATTTTGATATCGCTGACCGCTCCACTCATAGTTGGTGCGAATGGAACCGAACTCTTCATCCAGCTCACGCTGATCAACTTCATCGCCCGGAAACATGATATCCTGCCGCGACCCGAAATGTACAGTGTCGTTCCCCATATCTTTTGCGATTCCAATAATCTTTCTAAGGTCGCGCGGTGATAGCAATCCTCCGGGGATAAAAGCTCGGATGAGATCGGTCTTTTTCATTGTTCTTAGTTATTTATTACTGGTTATTAGTTATTGGTTGGTTACTTTTTGTTGAATGTTTGCCTTTGACCTCTAAATATTCCGTATTGCGTATTGGGTCTGCACTTAATACGCAATACTATTAGTAAGTCTAGTTCCGTACCTCTGGTGTGGAACATCCGCCTGTCCACCTCCGGTGGTCACGAGTTTGGCGTTCGGGAGTGCAACTCCCTCCCCAACGGTTAGTATAAAAGTTCAATACATTACGCATTACGTATCACTCATTACTGATCACTATCACACTGTAACCTGCTCACTTTCAAACTGCTCAAGAATCGCCTTGACTTCGGGCTTACAGCTTCCGCACCCGGTTCCGGCACCAGTTTCCTGGCAAAGTTGATCGAGTTGAGTACAACCTCCTTCAATCGCTTCGCGGACATTTCCATCCCCCACGTTGTTGCAAGAGCAGATGAGTTCCCCTTTCATGGGGGGCATCGCCTGGCCGGAGCGCAACAGTTCCATCCTGCGGTCGGAAAGCTCCATTTCGCTCTCGATCAGCATGCGAAAATCGTTGAACTCAGCCTTGTCTCCCATCAGGATTGCGCCAACAAGCTTATCTTTGTGGACGATACACTTTTTGTAGAATCGCTGCGAGCGATCAAGCAGTACAATCTCTTCATAGCCGGAATCATCCTCCGGCATCTCGGTCATACCCAGAGAGCAGAGATCCAGGTTCGGGAATTTCAGGATATTCATCGACAGAGAACCGGCATAATTGCTGGAAAGATCACCAGAGATATACCCGGCCGCTATCTCCGCCTGCTCTTCAGCAGCTGCCGTAATTCCGTTCATAGTACCTTTAAATTCGGCAATCTCACCGATGGCATAAATGCTCGGGTCACTGGTCTGCAGGTGCTCGTTGACCACCACGCCGCGCTTACACTGCAGTCCGGCCTCGAAGGCCAGCCTGGTATTGGGCCGCGTTCCGATGGCAAATACAACAGCCTTGCTGTCGATAATTTTACCACTTTTCAGGCCCGCCCGAATATGATCGTCTTCCTCGGTCAGGCGTTCAACCTCGTCATTAAAAATCACATTGATGTTGCAATCACGAATATGTTCAAGCAGCAGGTCGCTGGCAGTTTGATCGAGCTGTCGTTCCATAAGCCGTGGGTTACGATCCACAATCGTCACCTCCATATCTACCTGTCGCAGAGAAGCAGCCATCTCCAGCCCCAAAAGCCCTCCGCCAACGATAAGAACGTGCCCCTCGTTGTCGGTATACTCCCGTAGCTCATCCGCATCAGTGCGGTGACGTATGGTGAATACTCCCGGAAGATTGGGAATATCCCTGGGGAAATTGGCACTACTACCGGTAGCAAGTATCAATTGATCATAGCTGTGGGTTTCTCTGTTGGAATCGAGCACGGTTTTCTTCTCCGGATCAACGGATTCAACGCTAACGCCTTGGTGGAGCGTAAGGTCGAGATCGGGAAGCTGCTCAGCTTTCATCTTCTGGAGCCGCTCCCAGCTGAGCTCCCCACTGATATAATCGGGCAACAACACGCGATTATAAAAGGGGTATTCTTCTTTAGAAAATACCTCAATTTCATCCTCGCTATTCAGCTCGCGATACCGGTTTACAAAACGATAAGCCGCAGCTCCAGCCCCGACGACCAGGATCTTCTCTTTTGCTTTTTCGAATTTCGAGACCTCAACAGTAGAGTACTTGAAATCGGGCTCTTTGGAAACCGGGTCGATACGATCACTCGTAAGGTTATTGGCCCGGGGAAAATCATTTTTGAGAATCTTACCCCAATGCATCGGGATGAAAACGACACCGGGTTTTATCTCTTCAGAAATTGTGGCCTGCAGACGGACCCTGCCACGACCGTTGAGCACCTCAACGACATCGCCATCGGCAATGTTGCGGTCCCGGGCATCTTTGGGATTAATCTCCACATATGGCTCCCCGATATGCTGATTAAGTCGATTTACTTTCCCGGTTCTCGTCCGCGTATGCCATTGGTCGCGTATACGTCCTGTTGTAAGCATCAGGGGCTTGTCTTCCCCCTCACGATCCGGTTCCTTAACATTCTGGGTATGAATTTGTGCCCGGCCATTTTCGGTATAAAACTTCTTATCCGTAAACAGCCTTTTTTTATCCTCAGTAGCACCTTCAGGAAATGGCCATTGGACCGTGCCATTATTTTTCAGGTACTCATAACTCAACCCGCTAATGTCGATATTCGTACCCTTTGTCATCCTGCAGTGCTCGGCAAAAATCTCAGACGGAGATTCAAAATCGAATCCGTGATAGCCCATTTTTTGGCCAAATCGACACAGAATTTCGGCATCAGGCAGGGCTTCCCCGGGTGGATCCACTACCTTGTTCAGGTAGCTAATTCGACGTTCGGAGTTCGTCATAGTGCCCTCTTTCTCAAGGTAGCCGGCCGCGGGCAATACCAGGTCGGCATAGTCAACCGTTTCAGAATCCTTAGAAATATCCTGAACTATTACGAACTTCGCTTTTTCCAGTGCTGCATCAACCATAGCTGAATTGGGCAGGCTGACGACCGGGTTTGTACAGATAATCCAGATCGCCTTCAGGTCGCCACTGTGCAGGGCATCCACCATTTCTGTGGCCGTGTAACCCGGCTTAGCAGGCACAGAGTCCACGCCCCATATATCGGCCACCTCTTGTCGATGTTGAGGATTACTTAGATTGCGATGTGCTGTCAACAGATTTGCCATTCCTCCTACTTCGCGTCCGCCCATTGCATTGGGCTGGCCGGTAAGAGAAAAAGGTCCGGAACCCGGCTTCCCCACCTGGCCGGTAATCAGGGAAAGGTTGATCAGTGCAAGGTTCTTGTCCGTGCCGTCCACGCTCTGGTTTAATCCCATCGCCCACATGGAGATAAAACCGTTGGCATCGCCTATCCACTGGGCTGCCTGCTTTATTTCTCGTATTTCCAAGCCACAAGTGGAAGCGGCATATTCCAATGATTGCTCCATCACCTGGGCCTTGAAAGCTTCAAAACCGTCGGTGTGGTTCTTGACAAATGACTCATCAATCCGGTCGGTTTCGATCAGGCAGCGAGCTATAGCATGATACAGCACCGTATCAGTACCCGGATTGAGCTGCAGGTGGAGATCCGCAATGGAACAGGATTGTGTCTCCCGCGGGTCGGCCACGATAATCTTTACATCCGGGTGTTTTTCTTTATGGGCCTCGATGCGTCGAAACAGGATCGGGTGGCACCACGCCGGGTTTGCACCGGTGATAAAGAAACAGTTTGCCAGCTCGATATCTTCGTAGCTGATCGGTACTGAATCTTCACCCAGGCTCTTTTTATAGCCCACAACTGCAGAACTCATACAGAGCCGGGAATTCGTATCGACATTATTAGTGCCAACAAACCCTTTTGCCAACTTATTTACGGTGTAGTACTCCTCCGTCAGACACTGGCCTGAAACGTAGAAACCGACTGAGTCTGGCCCGTATTTGTTGATAAATGTCCCAAAAACGGCAGACGCCCGATTGAGGGCGGTATCCCAGCTTACGCGCTGGCGGGGCTGGTTTCGTGCCCAGCGCATCTGGGGATATAGAATGCGGTCGGAATGATCCGACACGGTATAGTGCAGGTTCATCCCCTTGGAACAGAGCATACCCTTGTTTACGGGATGAGATTCATCTCCTGTGACTTTAATCTGTCCTTTTGAATTCTTCTCTACGATGACTCCACATCCTACTCCGCAGTAGGAACATGTGGATTTAAATTTTTCAGTTCCGGTTTGGTTCATATTCTTGTTGCGTATTTCGTGATGCGAATTCGCTTGCTAGTTGATTTAGTTCATAGGATGTGCGACGCACTTCCGAAGTGCGTCGCACATAAGATTTTTCTTACTCTACATAAGCTGGTTCCAGTTCAGCTTCGGGTTCACCCATGGCTTCTTTCAGTTCCATCCTGGCTTCTTTCTCATCAGCTTGTGAGAACTGAATGGTAAATGCCAGGAATGACACAACAGTTACGATGCCACCGATAATAAAGAGCGCTTCGGGATAGCTCAGGGATTCATATTTGAACAGGAATCCTGCCATTACAGCACCGGCATTACCACCCGCACCTACGATTCCTGAGACTGCGCCAACAGCTTTTCGGTTGACAAATGGAACTACGGAATAGGTGGCACCTTCTGCCATCTGGACACAGAGACTAAAGAAGATCATCGTTCCGATGGCAAGTGTAAGAGCAGTCATACTGGAAAAGAGCATAAGTGCCAAACCTTCCAGGAAAAGCATAACGAACAGGAAGCGAACACGTCCTTTAAGTCCAGCTTTTATACCGAACTTATCGCCCAGGTAACCACCAAATGATCGTGCAAAAAGGTTCATCAGGCCGAAGAGTCCGGCAATGAGTCCCGCCGTCTCCAAGTCTAGGGAAAAGTAATCGTAGTAGTATATAGCTGCGATATTGTTAATCGTCAGCTCAATACCGAAACTACCACCATAAATGACGAACAGGCTCCACACCCGGTAATCTTTCATCACCTCGAGCATCGACACATCAGCATCACCCTCATCATCCTCCATCTCGGCAACAGAATCGATCTCCAGCTCAGAAAAGTTACCTTTTGGGGTATCCGTTGTGTAATTGTAGTAAAGGATACCGAGAATAATCATCGCAACACCAGGTACAACCATCGCCCATCTCCAGGCTGACGCATCTTCAAAGCCCAGGAATATAAAACCTGCAAATATCATCGGCATAATCATCTGCGTGGCTCCACCACCCATATTACCCCAACCGGCTGTGGTAGCGTTGGCCGTACCCACAACATTATCGGCAAACATGATTGAAGTGTGGTACTGGGTAATGACAAACGAAGCACCGATAATACCGATTGCCAACCTGAACAACAGGAAGGTTTCGTAACTGTTGCTCAACCCAATTCCTATGACTGGAATAGAGCCAAAAATCAGCAATACGGTATAGGTCAGGCGCGGTCCATATTTATCACAAAATCGCCCGATAAAGATCCGTGCGATTACTGTAATCGCTACTGACGCAATAATGGTGTTTCCGATTTGAGATTGAGTCAGACTCAGCTCTTCACGTATAACGGCCATTAGTGGTGCTACCCCGAACCATCCAAAGAAACAGAGGAAAAAGGAGATCCAGGACAAGTGAAAGGTCCGCATATGCGGTGCAGCAAAACTAAATATATTAATGCGTGTTGCCTTATTCGTGTCTTTTGTCGTTTTCATAATGATTTGTTAGACAATTTAGATTTAGGGATTGGTCGGGTGTAATTGTTGATGTTAGCGTTGATTACATTGATAGAAATACGGGGTTGAAACTCAGCATAAGCCAGGCCCAGTTGGCAACCTGGCCGTTACTTCCACCTTTCAAGGCCTCCATGGAAGACGTAGCAAACAGATGAGAATAGCCGGCCATAATTTTGACTTCCTCCGAAAGGGCGTGGCTGAACACAAGATCCACTTCGGTGCCCAATCGTGTGCTTAGCGTTTCCGAAGGAGCCCCCGGATCGACAATTGAAACAGGTGAAAAGAATTCGTGAAGTGCTGCCGAAATAGCTGTCCCGGACGCAATGCTTGTGCTTTTCTTCAGGTATAGATCTACTAAGCCAATATTATTGTTGTGGCTGGCCGCCTGCTGGCTGTGGGGATGTCCAACATAGAAGTAGTCCATAAATCCATAAAACTTGTGATGCGTACCATACAGCGGGTTAAACGAGTGGTTTTCCTGCTGGTTTGAACCCGTTCCACTTAGGTAATCCGCTCCCAATGTAAAGCCGGAATAGTTCAGGCTTAGCGAGGCCATCATTGCACCGACATCCGTTCCTCCGGGATCGGTCCCTGCCTGGTAGAAGGCTGTTCCGTTGAGTTTGAGATCGGATATCGCCTGGCTGCCGGTGAATCCCATAGTTTGGGTGAAGTATACATCACCGCCCGGCGATTGTACCCCGTTATTGAGCCCCAGTACAGAAAAACTTGTGGTTTCGAGATCCCGGTGATACCACAGGTACTGCAGTGTTTTATAATTGTTAACACCGGAATAGGTTGTTTCAAAGAGATTCGCACTTGTTTGGTTGAATGCAAACCCTGTATGCAGTGCCCAGGCTTCTTCTTCATATTTCAGGAGCAAAGCATCGTGGCTGCGGCCTTGTGCGGTCCAACCCACGCTACCAAGGATTCTTTGATCATCATAGACAAGCTCCTGCCTACCTGCTTTCAAAGCGAAATTTTCATCTAAATTCACCTCTCCCCACGCCTCATGAACTGAGAAAAGGCCATCGGTTGTGTTCAGCTGATCCTGGCTGCCCCATATACGCACATCCTGCACGCTGAACTTCAATTCATAAGAATCGTTGGTATAGTCCAGGTTCAACCGAGATCGCTGCTCAGTAAAAAATGCAGCGTTTGATCCAGAAGATGGAAGCGTTTTGTAGCCATGCCTGAGCTCCGTTCGGGGACGAAGTTCACCGGACAATGTGAACTGGGCAAAGGCATAGTCCGTTAAAAAACAAGCTAATAACAGAAGTATGGATAGAGTTTTAGTACACGTTTTATAATTCATAGTTATAAAATTGATAGCGTAGATGGAATGATATTAAGGGATTGGGACTGCTAGTGAATTAGCAGCATTGAGGACTCAGCTATTCATGGTAGCTGTACGTAGCATTTTTTTTGCATAGAAGACGCCGGGAAGCAAGCCTTCGAGACTTTGGCGCAACCCGTCAGAACTGCCGGGCAATGTTACAATTAGCGTGCCTTTCAAGACACCTGCCGTCAACCGCGACATCATCGCCAATGGTGTACGCTGCAGGCCGTGCAGTTCCATTGCCTCTACGATGCCGGGAGTTTCGCGTTCAATTACTGCTTTCACTGCGTCAACGACCCTATCCTTGGGTCCGATGCCGGTTCCGCCGACGGTGAATACGAAAGGTATATTCATGCTCGACCACTCATTAAGCTGTGCCTGGATAGCCTCGGGACGGTCGGGCATAATTTTGTAGTCGATGACATCTGCATTGTGCTCCTCCAATAATCGCCCAATAATTGGCCCGGTACGATCCTTTTTTCGTCCGGCGGCCACGGAGTCTGAACAAATGAGAACAGCGACCTTATTCTGCTGGCCAGTCACTTTTTGCAGCTTATTCTTTTCAGGGTCTTTTTCCAGCAGTCGGGTGCTCATGATCTCAACCCCACAATCAAGTGGCTCCAAAAGGTCATAAATAGTTAGAGCACTGATTGATGCTGCTGTCAGAAGCACCGTCTCAATACCTGTTCGACTGATAGATTTGCCTTGAACTATGATGGCAATTCCATATTCTGCAGACACGGTGCCCACATCTTCACTGCACTCCCCATTTTCGATGTAACTGTAAGAAATATCCAGAGCATCGATCGAAATAGAGTGACTATGAGGGATAAGGTTGTGAGTCTGCTTGGAAGCCAATAATCCAGCCGAACGGGCGACATCCAACAGATTGCCTTTTGGTAGGTTGTCAGCCTGGATTCTTTCCAGAGTCTCCTGGCTGCAACTTACTACCGCAAGCACCTTGGCCGTTCTTAGAGAAGTGGTTTTACCCGATATATCTCTCATCTTACTAGGGATTATGAATTACAATTGTTCTCGTTTTATGAGAGCCCAACATAGACATATCCGTTCTCTACCTTAACCGGGTAAGTTGTAACCGGCTCCTCATCCCCGTTGATATTTTCACCGGAGCAGAGCGAGAATGCTCGCTTGTGAAAGGGGCAGGCCACTTTCGGCTCACCGTCGGTTTCTCCGATCATGCCGCGGGCCAGTGCCATCTCCTTTTTGTGGGGACACATATTTTGGCAGGCAAACCATTCGCCACGTCGCGTGAAGTTGAATACGGCGATCTGCTGATCTTTATATTTTACACAGGCTCCGCCGTTTTTGGGAAAGTCCTCAACTCTAGCAGCTTTGAACCACTTACTGACTTCTTGCTGTGTTTCCATAGGTTAGTCTGATACTACGTTAGGGATTGTGATTTGGATGATAACTGAGTTCAGATTGTGAATACGGGGATTGGATTGATTACTCTTCGTCTTCCTCCCAACCTGCAGCAGCAGGCACAGGTTGTTTGCGGTAATCCTTGAACTTGACGTTAGGATCACCGTCGTCGGAGTTGACAAAGTGTTTGAAGCGTTTTCTGAGTTCGGGATTGTTGACCACTTCTTTCCACTCACAGGAGTAGACATTAATCAGCTGCTGCATTTCCTGCTCGAGCTGTTCTCCAATTCCAAGCGAGTCTTCTACGACCACTTTTTTCAGGTACTCCAGACCACCCTCCATTTTATTTAACCATGTGGAGGTTCTGTTGAGATGTTCGGCCGTTTTGATGTAGAACATCAGGAAGCGATCGAGATATTTGATTAGCGTTTCTTCATCGAGATCGGTGGCAAGCAGCTTGGCATGCTGCGGATTGGTTCCACCGTTTCCACATACAAACAGATTCCAGCCTTCTTCGGTGGCGATAATGCCAAAGTCTTTCGACTGGGCTTCAGCACATTCTCTTACACAACCGGAAACTCCGCCTTTGAGCTTGTGGGGGGCACGCAGGCCACGATATCGTTCTTCAATTTCAATGGCGAAAGAAACAGATTCATGCAGGCCGTAGCGGCACCATACAGAGCCAACACAACTTTTAACCGTTCGTAATGCTTTTCCGTAGGCGTGTCCGCTTTCAAAGCCAGACTCGATCAATTCTTCCCAGATATCTGGTAGCTGGTCGACACGGGCTCCCATCATGTTAATGCGCTGTCCACCGGTAACCTTGGTGTATAGACCATATTTCTTCGCAATTTCCCCGATTCTAATCAGTTTGTCGGGCGTGATTTCGCCACCGGGAACGCGCGGGATCACCGAATAGGTTCCGCCGCGCTGAATGTTGGCCAGGAATCGGTCATTAGTATCCTGAATGGTGTCACGCTCTTCAAGCACGTGCTCGTTGAATGCACTTGCAAGCAGTGAAGCAACCACCGGCTTACATTTTTCACAGCCGTTTCCTTCACCTACTTCATCCAGGAGTTCATCATAGGTGTGAATCTCTTTAACTTTGATGATGTCGAACAGCTCTTGGCGCGTGTAGTCGAAGTGTTCACAAATGACTTTCCGGACCTCTTTACCGCGCGCCTCCATCGACTGGGTAAGCAGATCATCAAGCATCGGTACACAACCGCTGCAGCCCGTTCCGGCCTTTGTGCACTGCTTAATACTGTCAATATCTTCCTTGCCCTCGTCTTCAATGACGGAGCAGATGTCTCCTTTGGTTACACTTTCGCAAGAACAAATAATCGAATCGTCAGGAAAGTCGTAAACTTTTTGACCAACACCCGACTCTTCATCGCGATCTCCGATAATCAAGTCTACCGGATCCGGTGGTAGTGAAAATCCATTTTGTGCAATTTGAAGAAGCATATTGTAATCATCTGCATCTCCTACGAGCATACCACCCAGCAGACGCTCACCATCTTCCGAAACGTTAATTCGCTTGTAGACCCCCTTGGCCTTATTATCGATGATCACCTTTTTGCTGTTTTCCTCGGTCTCACCGAAAGGATCTCCAAAACTGGCTACATCGACACCGACCAGTTTTAGCTTGGTCGACATGTCAAACTCTGTAAACTCTTTGTCTCCCCCCATCAGGTTTTCGACAAGTACGTCGGCCATCTCATAGCCAGGAGCAACCAAACCATAGATCATGCCTCGGTGCAGCGCAGATTCACCGATGGCGTAAATATCAGGATCATTGGTCTCCATTCGGTCATTAACGACGATACCACCGCGCTCACCCACTTCTAGATTTGCCTTTTTAGCAAGTTCATCGCGGGGACGAATACCGGCTGAAATAATGACCATATCGGCATCCAGGCAGTCGCCATCCTCAAAATCGAGATATTCAGGAGTGCCATTGCCACCGATAAGCGTAGTATTTTTATTAAGCAGAATTTCCAGGTCAAGCTCTTCAAGTGCAGTTTGAAGTGCCTGAGCCCCAATATCATCAAGCTGCTTGGGCATCAATCGGGGAGCGAACTCAATGACGCTGGTCTCCAGCCCTAAATCCATAGCTGCTTTAGCTGCTTCCAAGCCAAGCAAGCCTCCGCCAATAACCGCGGCCTTACTGGCCACCTGGGCATACTCTGTGATAGCGTCCAGGTCTTCAATAGTACGATAGACGAAAACACCTCTCTTCTCAATGCCATTAATAGGGGGCACAAACGCACTGGATCCTGTGGCCAGGACGAGCTTGTCATAAGAGACAGTGCGCCCTTTCTGGGAAGTCACAGTTTTGTTCTCACGATCGAGCTCAACAACCAATTCCCCGGTATGCAGCTCAATACCATTCTCCTCATACCATTCCAGGGGAGCCATTTGCAAATCTTCCTCTTCCGCATAAGTAAAATAAGAGCTCAATTGCACTCGATCGTATGCCGGGCGTGGTTCCTCACCAAATATGGTGATCTTAAAAGAATCGGCATCTTCTTTTGCGATGAGTTTCTCGCAAAACTTGTAACCCACCATACCATTTCCAACAATTACGATGTGCTGCGAGTCCATGGTTCCTGAATTCATCATAGATTGATTAAAATTACTTTAGATTTAGCCCAACCTGCTCCAAGCAGGAAATTCAAAACTATGTTTTATTAGGCAAATATTTAAAAACAGTTAATTTATTTATTAAATATTGTAAATTCGATTCAATAATAATGGTATTAATATAATTATTCAAAATTTATTTAAATTTTTATCCTTCTTCTCCCTGAAACCAAATAGACTAAGGCCGCAAAGCAACTTCACTTAAATTAAATAGGCTTACTTATAATCCATGGCTTGCGTCATCTCTCGAACATTCTATAATGGCCTTTAACAAAAATCGTACTGCAGAAGCCTGTTTAATCGATTTATTATTTATTTTTTTAATTTAAATTTTAATAAAACCTAACTATTTTATGAAAAATTCAAATTACGTCTCTAATACTAACTTGAACAGAAGTTTTAATCAAGCTACAATTAACTTTTTTTATAGTCTATTTAAATAACAGTGTTAATTGAGACTAAATATTAATAGCCTTGTTATTTTAGGTTGAAAATATTCCGAAAACCCAGATTTAGAAAATGCTACTCTTAGTCCCAATACAATTCTATAAAGTGATCATTTTCACACAATGAAGAATAAAAAATTGATTCTAGTTGGAGCTGGTCCGGGCGATCCTGATCTCATAAGTATTAAAGGTGCAAAGACCCTGGCCAAGGCGGATGTAGTATTATATGATACCCTCTCCCACCCCGACCTGCTTGACTATGCTCCCCCGAATGCAGAGAAAATCTATGTTGGGAAAAAGGCTGGTTCAAACCAGAACAGTCAAGAAAAAATTAATGGCTTGATTGTAGAGAAAGCCTCCCAGGGGAATTGCGTTGTTCGCCTAAAAGGTGGGGATCCGTTTATCTTTGGTCGCGGTCATGAGGAGGTGGACTACGCTCGTGCCCACGGCATTCCCGTTGAAATTGTGCCCGGTATCTCCAGTTGTACATCGGTTGGTGAACTCCAAACGATACCACTGACCAAACGGGGAATAAATGAGAGTTTTTGGGTAACAACTGGCGTAACCCGTAAAGGAGGAGTATCAAAAGATATTGAAAAGGCGGCTCAAACAAATGCTACGATAGCGATCCTTATGGGAATGCGTAACCTGCCTAAAATTGTTCAGATATTTAAAAATCATGGCAAGCACCACACCCCTGTGGCCGTTATTCAGCAGGGCTCCCTTCCAGAAGAAAAGATTGCGATAGGCACGATCGATACAATTGCAATTGAAGTAGAAGAGCATGGACTGACAAACCCGGCCTTGATTCTAATCGGTGAAGTTGTGCGCCTGCATCCTGATTTTTGCCAGAAGAAACATTCACCCAAAAATGGGTTCCTGGCGACTGTACAAAAGCCTTTTAAAGAGCTTAACCGCTATATGAATGTAGGAATAGCTGGTCTGAGTTTCTAAGTAGCAGATATGATTACTACATTCGAGAATTAGTATCTATCACTTGTCAGGTTTCAAGATAGCCTTATTCTTTCGTTCGGTGAATGCAAACGACTCAGTAGAAGCATTATAATGCAGAAATAAGCCACACAATAAAAGAGAGGATAAGGGCATACAACAACACTGATCGCCCCTGGTGATGCTTTCTGTGAGGGCGTTTAATTTTGATCCGCCTCTTTTTGCGCTCATCTTTCTTCGGATCGTAATACCGAAATTGATAATCGAACTTTTTGGGATTGGGCCTGTGCCCGAACATTGATTTTAACATAACAGATCTCCGTTTTTAACGGTCAACGTTGAAGATACGGCAAAAAGTACCGAATCGAAAGAACGAGACCTCCATAGGTTAGTTACTATTTCCCACTGTATAATTAAAATTTAGAACGGTATAAAATCATTCAGAAGTAACCGTAGAAGTTGCTCCTGCACCTACGCCAAATTTTTACTATACTTTACTTCCAAATTTGAACCCTCAATTATCTAAACATTGCCCATGAGTTACGATAAAATCACTCCACCTGACAAAGGTCAGAAAATCAAAAAAAAATCCGACGGATCATTAAACGTTCCGGATAACCCGGTGATCCCGTTTATTGAAGGTGATGGTATCGGTGTTGATATTAGCCCTACCATGCGACATGTAATTGACAGTGCTGTTGAAAAAGCCTATGACGGGGAAAAACAGATTGAATGGTTTGAGATTTATGCCGGTGAAAAAGCTGTTAAATTCTATGGAGATGATGAATGGCTGCCCGAGGATACCCTGCAAGCAATCAAGGATTATTTGGTATCAATTAAAGGACCACTTACCACTCCAGTGGGTGGTGGCATTCGTTCACTGAACGTAGCGATTCGACAAAAAATGGATCTCTATGCCTGCGTGCGCCCGGTACGCTATTTCAAAGGTACACCAAGCCCGGTACGCCACCCGGAAAAAACGGATATGGTCATTTTCCGTGAGAATACTGAAGATATTTATGCCGGAATTGAATACCAGACCGGAACAGAGAAGAATGAAAAGCTCAAAAAATTCCTGATCGACGAGTTGGGTGTCACCCAAATCCGCTTTCCGGATACCACGTCTCTCGGTATCAAGCCTGTCTCTATCGAGGGTACAAAACGACTGGTCCGTTCAGCGATCCAGTATGCGATTGATAATGATCGCGACAGCGTGACCCTGGTACACAAAGGTAATATCATGAAGTTCACCGAAGGAAGCTTCAAGAATTGGGGCTATGAAGTAGCCAAAGAAGAATTTGGTGCTGAAGAGTTCGGTGGCGGACCATGGTGCAAGCTGCCAAACGGTATCGTTGTAAAAGATGCCATTGCGGATGCCTTCCTGCAACAAATTCTTACACGTCCGGATGAGTACGACGTAATTGCCACCCTGAACCTGAATGGAGACTATGTATCGGATGCGCTTGCTGCTTGTGTTGGTGGTATTGGAATTGCACCGGGTGCCAACATCAACTACAACACTGGTTATGCCGTATTTGAAGCTACCCACGGGACTGCTCCAAAGTATGCCGGTCAGGACAAAGTGAATCCGGGATCTCTCATTCTTTCAGCTGTCATTATGCTGCGGTACATGGGTTGGAAAGAAGCAGCTGACCTGGTGGAAAAAGGCATCGAAGAGTCAATCAGCCAGAAGCAGGTAACTTACGACTTTGAACGACTGATGGATAACGCAACACTCCTGAAGTGTTCAGAGTTTGGCGACAAGATCGTTGAAAATATGTAAGAAGAGACCTTTTTTTCTCGCACATATTTAGGTGCAGTAATGGTGGGGCATCCTACTATTCTGCACCTTTTTTATTTTAACGCGAGTTTGAGAAATGGAGAATCCCACAGAACTTCATTTCGCGATCGGCGGTGAACTCTTTGTTGAATTGTATCCCTTAAAAAGATCTCTCAAACGTCAAGTTCTATTCGAGTCTTTAAGAAGAGGATGTGTACTATGACATCCCTCCCAATATCGCTCGCGCATTATCTGTTAGTGAGTAAAGTGGTATCCCTGTTAAGAAAAGCCTGCTAAAATACCCAGTCGATCCAGATATCGCTAGTGTCATTACCACTTAATTCGTGAGGTACTCTTTTCCATAGGTCCAGTTGAATGGTTTTGCGTTCTTCTGGTTATAGTCTTTGATGTAGCTCATGAGTTGATCGACCAGCTGCTGCCGGGAGTG